>JABDFZ010000058.1 GCA_013286325.1 Bacteroidota bacterium
CTAATATTCCTGATATTAAATTAAATAAATCGGCAGTTGCAGTTGCTGATATCAATCACGATGGCTACCCTGATTTATTTATTGGTGGAGCGCCCGGGGCACACCAGTTTGGAGAAATTCCTGAGTCGTATTTATTAATGAATGATGGAAAAGGGCATTATTATAAAGCAGCTATTCCTGATGAATTAAAACATGCCGGAATGATCCGTTCTGCCGCATTTGCCGATCTCGATAATGATGGCTGGCCCGATTTAGTTGTTACAGGTGAGTGGATGCCTGTAAAAATATTTATGAATAAAAAAGGGAAGCTGGTGCAAATCTGCCCTCCCGGCGTGGATAAATTAACCGGGTGGTGGCAGAGAGTTGTACTGGCAGATGTAAATGAAGACGGGAAAGTTGATATACTGGCTGGCAATTATGGGTTGAACTCAAAATTAAAACCAAGCGAAGAAAATCAGATAAAGTTATACCTGTCTGATCTGGATAAGAACGGCAGTATCGATCCTATACTCACCTATAGTATAGAACGTAAGGATTATACATTTTTAAATAAGGGTGAAATTGAGAAACAACTTCCTTTTATTAAAAATAAATTTTTGCTCTATCATGATTTTGCGGGTAAAACGGTTGATGAGCTTTTTGGTGATCTGCTAAATAAGGAAAAGGTATTAAACGTAAGCTCATTTGCATCGGGCGTTTTCTACAATAAGGGAAATGGTGATTTTGAATTTAAGGCATTTCCATCATCGGCACAGGCTGTACCTTTATTTGCATTTAATACTTTTACCACATCTGGTGCAAATGGGATACTTGCAGGCGGCAATTTTAATGGCGTAAACCCTTTTGAGGGCCGGTATGATGCTGATTACGGAGATATACTAACAGCGGAAAAGCAAAATGTATTAAAAAGTATTTCGTCTGTTTCGGGCGGTTTTTTGCTGCGCGGTGAAGTGAGGGATATAAAAGCTATAAAAACCTCTACCGGGAAAATATATGCTGTTGCGTTTAATAACCAGGGAATAAGGTTTTTTAAGGAAATGGGTAAATAAACACATTATTGCCTTATAAGCACATAACTAAAACGCTGCTTTTGCCAAATAAAATTCTGTTCGCTCCTGTTATTTTCAAAAAAATAAAATTTTCTATTGACAATTCCATTTTTACCCGTACATTTACAACGCAAAACAAAAAGAAATGAAATTTAACAATGCATATTTTTATGGTTACTACTTTTACTTTACCAGTAAGAGCCGGGACTAATATGCATTAAACACATATAAAGAAACTGAAAAGTCCCGGCCAAAAACCGGGACTTTTCGCTTTAAAGGGATTTATGAAAACTGATAATCTGAGAGTTGCCATACAGGGGATCCGCGCTTCCTTCCACGAAGAAGCAGCCTTTAAATATTTTGGTGAGAATATCCAAACAATTGAGTGCAGTTCCTTTAAGCAAACATTCGAGGCTTTGCAAAACAAAAAAGCCGATTATGTGGTGATGGCTATTGAAAACAGCATCGCCGGCAGTATTTTGCCTAACTACTCGTTATTGCTGAGCTATGCCTTCCCTGTTGTTGGTGAAATTTACCTGCCTATTCAGCTTCATTTAATGGCATTGCCGGGAGTAAAATTCGAGGATATTAAATATGTTACCTCGCATCCCATTGCAATCCGCCAGTGTGTTGATTTCTTTGATGAGTACCCGCATTTAAATATTGTTGAAAGTAACGATACTGCTGCCTGTGCCAAACGCATCCGCGACGAGCAACTTACCGATACAGTTGCTATTGCCAATACTTTAGCTGCAAGGCTTTACGGGTTGGATGTGCTGGAACGTAGAATAGAATCGAATAAAAAGAATTTCACCCGTTTCCTGATCCTAACCCATCATGAAAATGTAACAAAGAACAGCCCGAATAAGGCTTCTTTATGTTTCCAGGTGAGTAATAAAGTGGGTTCGCTGGCCAAGGTGTTGAATATTTTTGCTGAGCAAAGTGTTAACATGAGCAAAATACAGAGCATGCCCATTTTAGGCAAACGCAACGAATATAATTTTTATGTGGATGTTGAATGGGAAGATGCCAAGCAATATGATAACGCCATAAGGCAGATATTAAAATACACCCACAACTTTAATATCCTGGGTGAGTATGAAAGGCATGATGACGAGAACAGCTCATTACCAAAAACGGTAAAGAATGAAAAAGTACCGCGGACTTATATAAATATGAAAAAGATGAGCTGAAGGTGGAAAAGTCCGGAAGTCGGAAAGTCCGAAAGAAAGAAAAAGAAGGCAGGATTCTGAAGATCAGAAATCTGGAATGAAATATAAAGAACCAAAAAACAATTAAAATAAATAAAAATTAATCTTCCGGACATCCGGACTAAACCAAAAACAAAAAAGATGAAACTGAATTTAAACATACAACCCTTAAGTTCCTGGATTAAAACAGGCAGTGAGCCTTTGGTAATTGCGGGCCCATGCAGTGCTGAAACTGAAGATCAGTTAGTAGCGACAGCGCATTTATTAGCAAAAACAGGCCGCGTATCTGCTTTACGTGCCGGTATCTGGAAACCGCGTACCCGTCCGGGAGAGTTTGAAGGTATTGGCAGTATTGGGCTGGAATGGCTAAAACGCGCTAAAGAAGAAACCGGCTTACCTACTGCTATTGAAGTGGCTACAGCCAAACACGTTGAAGAAGCTTTAAAAGCAGGCGTTGATATTTTATGGGTTGGCGCACGTTCAACTGTAAACCCTTTCACAGTACAGGAAATTGCCGATGCTTTGCGTGGTGTTGATATTCCTGTAATGGTTAAAAACCCTGTAAATCCTGATCTTTCATTATGGATTGGTGCTTTGGAGCGTATTAACAATGCAGGTATTACCAAACTTGCGGCTATTCACCGTGGATTTTCATCACACGAAAAAACCGCTTTCCGTAACGAGCCTATGTGGGATTTGGCCATCAGCTTAAAAACACTTGCTCCTGAACTGCCTTTAATTAATGATCCAAGCCATATCACCGGAAATCGTGACCTGATCGGCTACATTTCCCAAAAAGCACTTGACCTTGATATGCAGGGATTGATGATAGAATCGCACATCGACCCAACTGTGGCCTGGACTGATGCCAAACAACAGGTTACCCCTGATGCACTGGTTGAGATAATTGAGCATTTAACGCTTCGTAAACCGGAGATCCGCAATTCGGAAGTTAAAGACAAACTGGCCGAATTACGTAACCAGATTGATAAAATTGACGATCTGGTTATACAGAAAATGGCTGAACGTATGAAAATTGTTGAACAGATTGGTAATTACAAAAAAGACAACAACATCACCATTTTGCAGGTTAACCGCTGGGACGAGATATTGAATAAACGCACCAATTATGCTAAGGCCTTAAAATTAAGCACTGAGTTTACTGAGAAATTACTGGAGCTGATCCACGCTGAATCGATCCGTAAACAAACTGAAATAATGAATAAGGATGTTGCAGGCCAAGCAGCAGATAAATTAACACACGCGTAATTTGCCTCACCCTGCCCTCTCCAAAGGAGAGGGTTCTAAAACGAACGAAGTTAAAGTCCTCTCCTTCGGAGAGGATTTAGGTGAGGCTTATAGAATTTTTATAATGAAACATAACATCATCCTTACCAAAAAAAGCAAAATAGTAAAAGGCACCGTACAGCTCACCGGTTCAAAAAGTGAATGTAACCGTGCCCTTATAATTGAGGCATTAAGCAATGGTAAGGTAAGGGTTGAAAATATATCTGATGCTGCGGATGCAGTGTTGCTTGCAAATATTTTGCGGGCAGGGATTAGAGATCAGAGATTAGAGATCAGCGGAAACAATAATTCCGAAATCGAACATCCGATATCCGAAATCAATATCGGTCCTGCCGGCACGGCTATGCGCTTTTTAACTGCATTCTTGACCTTGCAGAACGAAGAAGTGATATTAACCGGCAGCGAGCGGATGAAACAGCGCCCGATAGGCATATTGGTGGAGGCATTGCGTGAATTGGGTGCACAAATTGAATATGTAGAAAATGAGGGCTTCCCTCCTATCAAACTAAAAGGCAGCTTAGTGCAGCAATCTAATAAGGTCAGTATAAAAGGAAATATAAGCAGTCAGTATATTACTGCGCTGTTGCTTATAGCTGCCCGGCTGCCTTTTGGTTTGGAATTGCATATTGAAGGTGAGCTAACCTCGCGCCCATATGTGGAGATGACGCTCGCCATGCTGCAATCGGCAGGCATTCAGCATACATGGGATGATAATGTGATAGCAATAGCAAATCAGGAATTCAGCGAAACATCGCTGCATGTTGAGCCTGATTGGAGTGCAGCATCCTATTGGTATGCCATAGCCGCTTTGGCGGATGAAGCCGAGCTATTTTTGCCTGGATTAACCCAATACAGTTTGCAGGGTGATAGTGTGATCACTGAGATTATGGCAAATTTTGGGATAACCTCGCAATTTAAGGACGGTGGAGTGTATCTGCAAAAAGAAGCAAAGCCATTTGCACGCAAAATATTTGATCTGAAGGAATGCCCCGATCTTGCCCAGACTATAATAGTAGTATGTGCAGCTTTAGGGCATGATGCAACGTTTACAGGTTTGGAAACTTTAAAGATAAAGGAAACAGACCGCATAAAAGCGCTGCAAAATGAACTTGCTAAACTCGGGGTTAAACTCATTGAAAAAGGACAGGTTTATAAACTGGACTGCAGCGAAAAACAAATCCCCGAACGTATATTTGTAAATACTTACGATGATCACCGCATGGCTATGGCCTTTACGCCATTGGCATTCCTGATCCCGGAAGTTGAAGTTGAAGATGCCGATGTGGTTGAAAAATCATACCCTGCATTTTGGAAGGATCTGGAGAAGGTGGGATTTGAGATAGAGGTACAAGGTTAAAGCTGAAAGGCGAAAGCTAAAAGCCTTAAAAAACGTCATTGCAAGGAACGAAGCAAACTCTTCGCAGGACGCTCAGGGAGCAAAAACGCTGTGGAGAGCACGCGGCTTTTTGCTTGCCACCTAAATAACGTTCTACGATTTGCATGTGCAGAGGTTGCTTCGTTCCTCGCAATGACGAGCGTAGAGACATAACAATTAACATAATAATTCGCACATCATAAAATTATGGCAGGCAATTCATTCGGGCAATTATTCAGAATAACAACTTTTGGCGAATCGCATGGCGAGGCTATTGGGGTAATTATTGATGGCTGTCCGGCACAACTGGAAGTAGACCTGGATTATATACAAGGTGAATTAGATAAGCGCAAGCCTGGTCAATCTAAAATTACAACACAGCGGAAGGAAAGTGATACTGTAAAAATCCTTTCAGGGGTTTTCGAAGGAAAAACAACCGGAACACCAATTGCTATGCTGATCCCAAATGAAGATCAGCGTTCAAAGGATTATACTCACAACGTAGATGTGTTCCGTCCGTCGCATGCGGATTATACTTATCAAACCAAATACGGTATTCGCGATCATAGGGGCGGTGGCCGTTCGTCGGCCCGCGAGACAGCTGCCCGTGTTGCAGCCGGCGCCATAGCAAAGTTGCTGCTAAGAACTCAGGGGATTGAAATTGTTGCCCATGTAAGCAGCGTAGGCAAAATTGACGCCCCTAATGTAGAAATAACCAGCGCACAGGAATTTATTAATGAGCGTGAAAAAAATATTGTCCGCTGTGCTGATCCGGCTAGTGCAGAGGAAATGATTGAATACATTGACTCCATTCGTAAGCAAGGTGACACCGTTGGTGGTAAGGTAAGCTGCCATATATTAAACTGCCCTGTTGGCTTAGGCGAACCCGTATTTGATAAACTGCATGCTGATTTGGGTAAAGCAATGCTGAGTATTAATGCTGTTCACGGCTTTGAATATGGTTCGGGCTTTGAAGGAAGTGAGATGCGGGGTTCGGAACATAACGACATTTTTATAAAAGACCAATCTGGTAATATAAAAACCCTTTCAAATTATTCAGGTGGTATACAGGGTGGCTTAAGCAATGGCATGCCTATTGATTTTAAAGTAGCATTTAAGCCGGTTGCTACCATAATGCATAACCAGGCAACTATTGACAGCCAGGGTAATGCTGCTGAAATATCGGGGAAGGGAAGACATGATCCTTGCGTAGTGCCCCGTGCTGTACCAATTGTTGAGGCAATGGCAGCTTTGGTATTGGCCGACCATTGGTTGCGGAACAGGAATAGTATTTTAGCGAAAAAAGACAACTAAAAATTATTTATCTATGTCATCAAAACCATTTATCACTCTGCTTTTATCAATACTTTTTATTGGTTTTATATTTTCTGCCTGTAAAAAAGACGGAAATCAAAAAGTTTCTATACTTGGCAAATGGACGTTAGTTAAAGCTGAGGTGTATCAAAAAATCAGTACGTCTGTTTATGATACAACCATGGTAGGGCTTAAGCCTGACAGCAATTATTTGGACTTTAAAAACGACATACTTGTACAAAGAGGTCATTATGTTACAGATGCTGAAGGCGGAATTGACAAGGGATGGGGTATTTATAAATACCAATTATCCGGAAAATCTATAACTTTTTATACTCAATCTACCTCACCATCTTCAAGTGGATATGTAAAATTCTTTGCCGGATATAGTGGTTGGTTGCCTTATGCTGAATTTCAGGAAGAGGTTACTCAACTGTCGTCAAACAGCCTTATCATAAAAATATCTGCCCCGAATACCGCTACGCTCAGTCGTTCAGAAATTGAAACCGACTATTACATAAAAAAGTAGGCCGGGGTTCCCATTAGTTTTATTGGATACGACGTTCTCTAAAGTAGTGGCAGATATTGCTGCGTACGCCATTTCCAGATTTACGAAGTTTTAAAAACTTCGTAAATCTTATGACGGCAATCCAACAATTTTCCATGTTCGTATCTGTGCATTTGCACATCCGAACATTATCTTTGTGTAGCCATGTTCTCCTCCTTTATCCAATTATATAAACAAGCTTACAGCGGTCTTTCACGTAATAGCTGGTACCTGTGTGTGATTATGCTTATAAACCGCAGCGGCACTATGGTGGTGCCTTTTATGAGTATCTACTGCATAAAGCAGTTACATTTCAGCATTGTAGAGGCGGGAACAATTATGTCATTATTTGGGGTTGGGTCAATAAGCGGGGCTTTTGTTGGAGGGAAGCTTACTGATAGAATAGGCTTTTATGATTTGCAGGTTGGCGCTTTGTTAAGCGGTGGTTTTTTGTTTTTAATTTTAGGTTATCAGCATACTTTCATAACCATGTGTATTGGCACTTTTGTGCTCAGCTTTTGTAATGAATCCTTCCGCCCTGCCAACTCAACAGCAGTGGCACATTACAGTACACCCGAAAATAAAACAAGATCATATTCTTTAAACCGCTTAGCAATAAATTTAGGATGGGCAGTTGGTGCCGGTTTTGGCGGTTTATTGGCATCTATAAATTATCACCTGTTGTTTTGGGTAGATGGAACTACAAATATCCTTGCAGCTTTATTTCTGCTAAAATTAATGCCAAGAGCCGGCATTGTAAGTACCATAAAAAAGCTTAGTGAAAATGTTGTAAACGTATCAGCCTATAAGGATACCATCTATTTGGTTTTCATCCTGCTATCCACCTTATTTGGTATGTGCTTTTTCCAGTTCTTTATTATGGAACCTGTTTTCTATAAAATTCAATGGCATTTTAACGAGCGTTTTATTGGTTTCCTGATGGCTTTGAATGGGATACTGATCGGGGTAGTTGAAATGGTGATGATCCATAACCTGGAAGGCAGGCGGAACGGCTTAGTATATATTGTAGCAGGAGTTTTATTAGGCGGATTTGGGTTTGTTTTGCTTATTTATTTGCCAGCCAGTATAGCAGCAGGGATAATTATTGTGCTGGTGATGACCTTTAGCGAAATGCTGAGCATGCCGTTTATGAATACTTTCTGGATAAGCCGCGCAAACGATTATAACCGTGGGGAGTATGCTGGCTTATATACCATGTCGTGGTCGGCTGCACAGATCCTGGCTCCCGTAACCGGTAGTTTGATAATTAATTATGGTGGCTTCAGTTTGTTGTGGTGGGCCTTGAGTGCCTTAAGTGTTATTGCCGCTACAGGTTATTTTTTGTTATATAAATTTATAAACCGCAGTACTTATAAACGCATTTAATTTTATAAGTTTAAACTTATGAAACGCGCGCTGATATTTGATCTTGATAATACCATTTATCCGGTTAGCTCCATTTCCGAAAACTTGTTTGATCAGCTTTTTACCCTAATGACTGAAAATCAGGGTGAAATGGATCTTGAAAGCCTTCTGGCCGCAAAGGAAGAACTTACCCGCAAGCCATATCATTTAGTTGCCGATAAATATAATTTCAGTGAAGATTTAAAAAACCGGGGAATCGATCTGTTAAAAAATATGGCCTACGAAAAACCTATGCAGCCATTTGAGGAATATTTTCATATTAAATACATCCCTATAAAAAAATACCTGGTTACAACCGGCTTTACAAAATTACAGTTGAGCAAGGTAAAAATGCTTGGCATTGAGAACGATTTTATGGAGATCCATATCGTTGATCCTGAGATATCGGAACAAACCAAAAAAGATGTATTTGCAAGTATTATGGAAAGGCATAATTATTTGCCTGAGGAGGTGCTTGTAATTGGCGATGACCCTGAATCGGAAATAAAAGCAGCCATTGAATTAGGTATCGATACGTTTTTGTTCGATCCTGAAAATAAACACCCCGATGTTTTAGTGAACGTTAGGTCAGCATATCTTAAGGAAGTTTTCGATTGGATTTAAGGTGGTATAAATTTACTTACTCCCCTCTATTTCATAATGCCTTACCACATCTTCATACTCCACCATAATTTTTTGTACTGATTCGGGCACTACGGCCTTCTCAGCGTCTTCGCCAGCAAACTTTTTAATCGCATCCAGTGAATCCCATGTGGTAACAATCAGGAATTCTGTTCCTTTTTCAACTTTTCGGGTAAGAATAGCAGCTTTGATAAATCCGGGGATAGCAGCAATTGCCTGGAATGTTTCTGTTTTAAGATGATGGATATAATTATTTTCCTCACCGGTTTTGGCTATGCCTTTCCAATGCCTTTCAATCATATAAGTCTAGCTCTTTGGTAAAAGAGACGCAAAATATTGGGCCTCTACCTGTTTATGTTAAATTTCTGTCCCTGAACCAAACTTCATCCGGTTTTATTTCGATGTTATCCATCAGGTTTATCAGTTCAATAGCATCGCCTGATGTTAAAACTAACTGACGGTTTGCAGGTTTTAAAAACTTTTGTTCAACCATTACGTCCATTTGTTTTAGCAGGAAGTCGTAAAAGCCATTTACATTTAATATGCCAACCGGATGGGTATGCAAGCCAAGTTGCAGCCAGGTTAAAACCTCGAAAAATTCTTCGAGTGTGCCGAAACCACCGGGTAACATAATGATACCATCGCAAAGGTCGTTCATTAACTGTTTGCGCTGGTGCATATTCTCAACAATATGCAGCTCGGTTAAACCACGATGGCCAACCTCTTTGTCCATTAAAAATTGCGGAATAATACCAACGGCCTTTCCTCCATTGTTTAATACAGCATCTGCCAGGATACCCATAACGCCAACTTTTCCGCCACCGTAAACCAGTGTGATGTCGCGGCTTATCATAATTTCTGCTAATTGCTCAATAGCTTGTAACAGCAAAGGGTCGCCGTTAAAATTTGCTCCGCAAAAAACACATATTGCTTTCATGAGTAGTGGATTTGTAGAGGCGAAGATCGTAAAAAGTACACTAAGTAATAAACGTTTATGGTATTATTTTGTTAAAATTGTGAACCATTATTTACACACCAGCTATTCACCCGGGCTTCTGCCTTTGTTAAACCATTACAATGAAAAATTTTATACTTTTTGTATTGCTCTGCCTTGTTTGCACTTATTCGTTTAGCCAGAGCAGTCAATCGGAAAATTACAGGTTAATTTTGAAAGATAACTGGACGATGCAATCGGCTGTTTCTGATGCTTCGGTTGGTGGACAGATCTCAAACGCTGATTTTAAAACTGATAAATGGTACAAAGTAAGCGTACCAACAACGGTTATTGCTGGTTTGCTTGCCAATAAGGTATATGATTTCGATCCTTTTTATGGAAAGAATTTTGAAAAGCTAAACGATACACGGTTAGATAAACCCTGGTGGTTCAGGAAAGAATTTAAGCTGCCTGCATCTGAAAATGGCAAAAATGTAGTACTAAAGCTGCATGGCATTAACTACAAAGCCAATGTATGGCTCAATGGTAAACTGATTGCTGATTCGACACAGGTAATTGGCCCATTCCGTATAATTGAGCTTGATATTACCAAACAGGTAAAATATACCGGTGATAATGTATTAGCCATTGAGGTTAAACGGCCTTTTGATCCTAATAAAAGAGGTGGTGACCTCGCCATTGATTACGCCGACTGGATACATTACCCACCCGATTTCAATAACGGTATTATCAACAATGTTGAGATAAAAACCTACCGTAAAGTGGGCGTTGAATATCCGTTAGTAACTACGAAATTTGATTTACCTTTATTAACTGTTGCCCATTTGCAGGTTGATGCAATGACGGTCAATTATTCGGACAAAGCGGAAGATGCTATTGTAAAAGGTAAGATAAACGGCAACATCAGCTTTGAGCAAAAAGTACATTTACTGCCGCGCGAAAAGAAGCAGGTAACTTTCAGTTCCGTTAATTATCCGCAATTAAATGTAAAAGACCCACGCATTTGGTGGCCCTGGGAATATGGCAAACCAGAATTGAACAGGATTACGCTTTCATTAATCCATAATGGCGAATTAAGCAATGAATTGTCCGAAAATTTTGGCATCAGGCAGGTTTCATCTGTTTTGACCGATGATAACAAAGCAAGAAAATTCATAATTAATGGCAAACCCATTATGCTGAGAGGTGCAGCCTGGTCGCCTGATATATTCCAACGCCGCTCAACTGAACGCCAGGAACAGGAGATAAAACTGGTAAGGGATATGAACATGAACATTGTTCGCTCGGAAGGCAAACTGGAAGATGATGGCTTTTATGACATGTGCGATAAATACGGCTTGATGGTAATGACCGGCTGGATGTGCTGCGGTGCATGGCAGTATCCCGAAAAATGGGATGCAGCTAAAAGAAGTGTTGCAATGGCATCGGATAGCAGTGTAATGTATTGGTTGAGAAATAAACCATCAATGCTAACCTGGTTAAATGGCAGCGATATGCCACCACGCGATAAAAAAGTTGAAGCCGACTGGCTGGCAATTGAAGCCGACCTGAAATGGCCTAACCCAACCATCGCCAGCGCAAATGAAACTCCGTCGAAGGTTTCAGGCAGTACAGGCGTTAAAATGGCCGGGCCTTATGATTGGGTTCCGCCTGCTTACTGGGAATCAGATACCAGCAAATATGGTGGTGCCTGGAGCTTTGCAACGGAGATTTCACCCGGACCAGCTATTCCACCTTACGAAAGCCTGATCAAATTTATACCTAAGGATTCTATATTAAATACAAGTCAGGATTGGTTGTATCATTGCGGCACAATGCAGTTTGGCAATACTAAAATATTCGATACTGCACTGTATGCACGATATGGTAAACCAGCATCGATGAAGGAGTACCTGGCAAGGGCGCAAGCACAAAACTACGAAGGTAACCGGGCTATGATGGAGGCATATGGGTTAAAGAAATATAACAATGCTACGGGAGTTGTACAGTGGATGTTGAGCAATCCCTGGCCAAGCCTGATATGGCATACTTATGATTATTACCTGTATCCGGCCGGGACATATTTCGGTATGAAAAAATCGATGGAGCCCTTACACGTAATGTATTCCTACAAATCAAACAGTGTAAATATCATTAATTCGCTGCTTGAAAAATTCAGCGGACTGCAGGTAAAGGCAACTGTGTATAATCTTGACGGTACATTAAAGTATACTAAAGAAGCTTTAGCGGATGTAGCAGAAGACGGCACAAATCAATGCTTCATTTTACCGCAAATTGATGGGTTAAGCGATGTTTATTTTTTACGGCTGGAACTAAAGAATGCCAAAGGCAAAGTGGAAAGCATCAACTGGTATTGGCTGTCGGGCAAAAAAGATGATCTGAACTGGAAAAAATCCACCTGGTATTATACCCCACAATCGGTTTTTGCAGATTATAGCGCGCTAAATAAACTTTCGGCAACTACATTGGATGTTCAACACAGTTCTTCAAAAACTGAAACAAAAACAACTCATAAAATTACTGTAACCAATACCGGGAAATCGGTGGCATTTTTTGTGCATTTACGGGCTTTGAACGGGAAGGATGGAGATGATATACTTCCTGTTATTTTTAGCGACAATTATTTGTTATTAGCTCCGGGTGAAAGCCGTGTTATTGATTGCATCTATGAAAATAAAGATACTGGTAAGGCCGAGCCTTATATTTTGGCAAATGGGTGGAATATAGATACCGTTAATAGCAAAACAGGGGGAAGTGTGGGATTTGAGAAGTAACGTTCTTTAGAAGGAAAGGGATCACTAATATTATGTCGCTTACGAATTGACGTTTAGTCAGTAATATTTATACAAAAAGTGTAAACCATGTTTTTTTTCAAAAATAGACATAAATAATTGATTAACAGTTACTTAAACTTGTGTTTACATTGAATTGTGTAAACCCAATGTAAACCCACTTTTTGTTAATTGAGTTAATCTTAATCCATGACCATACGTCAATTTGTGGTTGAGATAACACCAGGATTCTTGTCAAATTTTACAGAACTTAAACATAATCATCCGTAAACTGTATCTATTTTATAGATACCTTTGATTCCGGATGAAAAAGGCGGCCATTTTAAGCATAACTGCATTTTACCTGTTGCTAACAACGGGTATGTTTGTTTGCATAGTGCATTGTGCTGCCGGAAGCTTTGTTACAGAATCCGCTATGCAAATGGCACATTCAGGTGTCATGAAACATCATGAAAAAGCCTGCGATTGCTGTAAAAAGCATGGCAGTTACGTTGTAAAGGAGAATCTGAAGCCAGCGACTGATCTGCAGTTTACGCCAACTGCTTTTTTGATCCCTCAATTTAAAACAGCAGATTTCCTTTTAACTACATCGGTTTCAACCAGTATTGTATGGCATGATAGCAATGCCCCGCCAGGGAAATCTGGTAAAACCATAATCATACAAAACCGCTCTTTCCTGATCTGATTTAAGCTTGGGTTATTTCTTTGGCCCGGACGATAACGTCCTTACTAAACAGCTTTAATTAATAAAAAATCTTACTGTAACAGATGGTTGATCCATCTTCAATTTTTCATTTATGAAATATATAATAATTGTATTGGTTCTCATTTGCGGATTTGCATATACCACATCGGCACAGCAAAAAATGAATATGAGCGATACTACAAAACATCAGCATAAAACGATGAAGGATACCGCCAAAACTAAGGGCGATAAAATGGATGGCATGGATATGAGTGATGACTCCATGAGCGGAATGGATATGGGCATGATGAGCAGCGCACAATCGAAAAATTTACCAATGGGGCGCAATGGTTCAGGTACAAGCTGGCTGCCCGATGCTTCGCCAATGTATGGTATTATGCTGCATGGCGGTGAATGGATGTATATGTTACATGGCAATATCTCGTTCAGGTACACTAAACAGGATCTGTTTAATAAAGGCAGCCGGGGTGATGATAAATTTGATTCTCCCAATTGGTTTATGGGAATGGCACAACGGCCTGTTGGCAAAAATGGCTTGCTAAGCCTTAACTTAATGATGTCGTTAGACCCGCTGACAGAAAAAGGTTATGGCTACCCCCTATTATTCCAAACCGGTGAAAGCTGGAAAGGGGTTCCATTGGTTGACCGGCAACACCCACACGATCTCTTTTCTGAAGTTGCCGCGAATTATACTTATGCCCTCTCCAAAAAAACTGATCTGAGTATTTATGTGGGTTATCCGGGTGAGCCAGCCATCGGGCCGGTTGCCTTTATGCACCGTCCATCTGCAATGTCAGATCCTGATGCGCCAATCAGCCATCATTGGTCTGATGCTACGCACATTACTTTCGGCGTTGCTACCATAGGTTTCAGGTACGATCAGTTTAAAATTGAGGCCTCGTCATTTACAGGCAGGGAGCCTGATGAGAACAGGTACAATTTTGATAAGCCAAGGTTTGATTCGTGGAGTACAAGGCTTGATTATAATCCTTCTGCAAACTGGGCTTTGCAGGTTTCGCACGCATTTATTAAAAGCCCTGAAGCGCTTAGTCCGGCAGAGAATATTTACCGTACTACCGCATCCGCAACTTATAGCCTTCCATTTGGCGATGATAAAACATTCAATGCTACAGCCTTATGGGGGTTAAATAAAACGCCCGGGCACCAGGGAGACAATTCGGCTTTGCTGGAAGGTGATATCCGCTTAAAAAAGCTTGATGTATATACCCGATATGAATTTGTTCAAAAAACAACTGAGGAACTTAGGTTAAATCCTTTGGCTTATGGTGATAATACGATCTTCCCTGTGAATGCCATTACACTTGGTTTAAATTACGACCTGTTTAAACTCGGGCCCTTAAACCTGGCAGCTGGTGGTCAGCTTACTTATTATGGTGCCTACAGCAGGTTAAATAGTCTTTATGGAGCACACCCAATGGGCGGCGAAGTGTTTTTACGGCTTTATCCTGCTTTAACAAAGATGTAAGCTATGTTTCAGGACAAAAATCAAAACAAAAGAAGAAAATATATAATATACTAACTTTGTATTACGACTGCTTTAAGTTGCAGCTGTAATTAAGAAATTAAAAAATAACAAGCTATGAAAACGCTTAAAACACTTTCGTTAATGCTGATATTGGCGATTTGCACAACCTTTGCTAACGCCAAAACAGCGCCAGATAACTATATTGATAAACTTATAAATGCTTACCTCGATGTTAAAAACGCATTGGTAAGCGGTGATGGAGCAGTTGTTAAAACAAAGTCAGCAGAATTGTTCAAATACCTATCGGCAGCGCCTGATAAGAGCTTAAATCAGAAACAGCAGGAAATACTGCAGCAATATCATACCAAGCTTTTGTTTGACAGCAGGCACATGAGCGAAACTGCTATGATCGATCATCAACGCGAACATTTTGCCAGCTTATCAAAAAACATGTACGAAGTTGTAAAAGCTGTTAAAATGAATACCACCCCTGTTTACGAACAATACTGCCCTATGAAAAAGGCATATTGGCTGAGCGAAAGCGATCAGATCAAAAATCCATATTATGGCAATAAGATGCTTACTTGCGGTAAAGTAACTGAAACTTTACCGCCGGTAAAGTAAACTCTTTTGAAAAAATCAGGCTGAATGTCGGCCTACTATAATTTGATAAGTGGCTTTGGGAGCCAGATAATTTTATTTCAATCCCTTTATTATCTCTTCCAAAGCCTTATTAAATTCCTCCGGCTTCTCTACCATCGGGAAGTGCCCAACCGCATGGATAAACTTAACTTGATAAGGAATTTTGTTCGCCCTAAGCCAGGCGGAATTTGTGAGCGTTACATCACTATTAATCATGCACAGTTTCTTTTTTGAAGCAATAAGTTTTTTAGTTTCACTAAAATCACTCATCTGCATGCATGCAGTCGCAATAGTTGTATCTGCTTTTGCCACATCAGCCAATATCCGTTTTTTGATTGAATCTGCAGTGGTTTTATAAAACAAGCTTTGGTTAAAATATTGAGATGCTGTCTGCTTGAAATTATGTTTTAGTTGATTAATAGCCTGTTCGTATTCAGCAGTGTCTTTCTTTGTGGGGACTGCATCATTAACGTCCTTAAAATTATCAACTCCTACTAATCCTATAACCTTTTCAGGTGCATTAACAGCAGCCTCCAAAACAATATCGCCGGCCATTGAATGGCCAATCAGTATCACATTCTTTAAATTCAGCTGAGACATTACTGAATCAACATCTCTTCCGTAGACTTCTGTATTCCAGATTTTCCTGTTTTTACCTGATTGACCGAAGCCCGGGAGGTCAATTGTAACCACCCGATACTTTTTGTCAAAATAATTAACCTGGTTTGCCCAATAGCTTTTGTTAATACACCAGCCATGCACAAAAAGCAACGTAGTATCGCCTTTCCCATTATCAGTATAAGCAATATTTACTCCCTGATCGGTAATTTTCTTTGGCTGGCTTGCAGATTGTTTATCCTGCTTTTGGCTGCAAGATATTTGTATCATTGTAACAATAAAAAAGGCAGCGATAATTAGAGGTTTCATTAGGATTGGTTTTAGTTGTCTAAATATCTTGCTATATGCTGATTAAGCAAAACAGTTTAACAAACTTTAACGTAGATTAGAAATCACCACCATTTCAACGGGAATTCTATAGCATCTACCGAGCTTACAATTAAATCAGGTTTAAAGGCATAGTGGCCGAGGTGCTCCTTTTTTGCGATGCCCGAAAGTACCAGGACTGTCTTATACCCCATTTGAACACCGCCTTGTATATCTGTTTCCATGGTATCGCCTACTACAGTTGTTTCTGCGGTTTCCAATCCGAGGTATTTCCGTGCGGAGCGCATCATTACCGGGCTGGGTTTGCCTGTAACAAATGCTTTTCGGCCTGTTGCTTCCTCAATCATAGCTGTTGTTGCTGCAATTCCAAGGTTATTCCAGCCAGGTTTTTTAGGCGATGGGTCGCGGTTTGTGGTGATAAATTTTGCACCGCCTAATATCATATCTACTGCGCGCTGAACCATCTCCAGTGTAAAATTCCTTCCTTCGCCCAATACAACAAATTCAGGATCACTATCAACCAGTGTAATCCCGTTTTCGTGTAAGCTGGTTAACAAACCGCCTTCGCCTAAGACATAAGCTGTGCCACCAGGGTTTTGGTCGCCAAGGAACTTTCCTGTCGCCATAGCACTGGTATAAACATGTTCCTCGCCTACTTCAATACCCAGCCTTTTTAATTTACGTATGGCTTCGAGCCTTGTACGCTGGCTGTTATTGGTCATGAAAGTAAATGGAATTTTATTTTCGAGTAGTTTCGCAATAAATTTATCTGCACCTTGTATTAAAGTCTCCCCACTGTATATCACCCCATCCATATCAATTAAAAGTCCGTGTTTCATATATAGATTGTTTAATATTTAAATTCTTGAACAGGTAAAATATTACCGTTCCTTATTCTCAAAGATAAGATTATGTGCCGCAACAATGAAAATGTGGCAACAAAAATCATACAATCTTAACAATCTATTATAAAATATCGAGATTAATTAAATTAATGCAAACTAAAAGTATTTTCAGCTTGCTTATTTATGAAAGTTTTATTGTTAACTCCTTTACCAATCGCACATTCAACGCTGCCTCGTACTTAAACTCCTGCTGAAGCAGGGCAATATGTTCATATTTATTAGCCAGATAGCTGCAGGTATCAACTACTATATCAATAGTGAGGTATTTGGCTATACAATTATGCCCGCCAAGTCCAAAAGTGATATGCTGCTCATTATTACTGCGGAAAGTATTATACAGTTCAGGCTTTTCAAATACGGAAGGATCAAGATTGGCTGCAGCCATTATAACCATAATTTGTTCCCCAGCTTTAATCAACTGGCTGCCAATCAGGATATCTTTAACGGCTACTCGCCTTGTATTATGTACAGGAGGATCAAAACGCAGGGTTTCTGTTATCAGTCTTTTAAAATATGCTTTATCTCCCGAATACATTTTCCAATCCTGATGATAGGTCACCATATTAATAAGCGCATTACAAAGCAGCCCACGGCCTGCATCGTAACACTGAATAAATAAGCCAAGGAGGTTAAAGGCAAATAATTCGATATTTTCGGATAAGTAATTGGGGAACTTGGTCTTGACGTATCGTATAGCTATTTCATAAAATTCATTTACCACTTTATTAATTGCGGTAACATCGTCGGCAGTTTTATTTGGCGACATGACACGCACTAATGATGAAATATTTTCAACCACATAATCACATTCAGTTTCGGCAAAACCCATCCCTTTTAAAATAAGCAAAACAGGTAATCGCTTACCTACGGCCTCAACCCAATCAAACCCGTAAAGGGGTATTTTGGCAAGCAAATTTTCCAGCAGCCCGTCAACTGGTACAGGTTTTATACATTGATAGATAATTAAAGCTGCCTGCCTCGATTCCTGGTGCTGCTTATTATTGGTGATACGCGCTAATTTTTTGATCAGCAATTTCGCTATATCATTTAACGGACTGTCATTTTCAATAACAGGTTCGGGAATACGGGCATCATCATTTGTTAAAATAGCTTTGCAATATTCATAGCTATATGTTACCCGTAACTTTAAATCCTCATTGTAATAAACAGGGTTTTCGGCTAATTGCCGGGTGTATATGGCTTTGTGGTCGGTGTTATCCCAATTTGAAATGGTGTTCTCGTTCATTGGTATTCTTTTGGATGGAGGTAAAAGTAAGGAGTTTTATTATTTGATAATTCAGTATAGAATGAAGTGTGGAAAGCTAGCGTTAATACACGAGCATAGTTGACTCACCCGGTTTTTGCTTCGCCCGACCACTCTCTCAGCTACAAGCGGCAAAGAGGGTAAAAAAGAATTTTTAATTATTTTAAGGCTTATCCACTTACGTAAAAGATAGCATTTTGAAGGTGATTTAGCAGAAGTGAGAAAATATTTAACATAATATTTGTTTCGTACGAAATTTTTTCTACCTTTGATTTGTGATGAATATGAAAGATCAAAATAAACAACTGGAGCCTACCAAATCGGAGCTTGAAATCCTACAGGTTTTGTGGGAGTTAGGTCCGTCAACGGTACGTAGCGTAAACGATGAGCTGCTGAAGCAAAAGGATGTGAACTATACCACAACCCTTAAACTAATGCAGATAATGGCCGACAAAGGCATCCTGCAACGGGATGAAAGCCAGATGAAACATATTTACAGCGTTGCTGAGGATGAGCAAAAAACAAAGGCTCACCTGCTTGATAAATTTGTCGACTCAATGTATAAAGGCTCGGCCAGTAAACTGGTGATGCAGTTAATTGGTAACAAAAATACTTCACAGCAGGAATTGCAGGAAATTAAAGAGCTGTTAAAAAAACTGGAAGAATAAAATTCTATAAAAGCAAAATATCATGGACATTTCAATCGTAAAACTGTTTCCGGATAATTTAATAAAGGCATTGTGCGATACCTTTATCCACTCGTTATGGCAGGGTTTGTTACTTGCTGCAATAACAGGGTTAATTATTGTGTTCACCCGCAAATCGACACCTGCAAGGCGCTATAATTTATTAATAGCTGCATTATTATTATTTGCTGCTGGCGCTGTATGTACTTTCGTGATCGAGCTTAATAAAATGCAGGCTAATACTACTCCCCTACCGCATACGTATGCTTTTACTACCGGTAACGCCGCACCCGTACAATTGCAGCAACAGAAAGTTATAAAAACAAGTTTTACGACTAACATAACTGCGTATTTAAATAAAAATGCTTCAACCATAGTGCTGATATGGTTCTTGATAGTTTGCGCACGTTGTTTGCAATTGGTAACAGGTCTTCAGGGTATATATTACCTGAAACGTAAAAGTATTTTTAAAATTGATGAGGCCTGGCAGAACAGGGTTTCAGAGCTTTCAAATAACCTGGGTATCAGGAAGGCGGTGAAGATTGCCGAATCGGGGATAGCTAAAGTCCCCATGGTTATCGGGCATCTGAAACCTTTAATATTGATCCCTGTAGGATTGCTAACTGCTATACCTCCTGAAGAAATTGAAGCTATTTTGGTACACGAACTGGCGCATATCCGCCGATCCGAT
>JABDFZ010000059.1 GCA_013286325.1 Bacteroidota bacterium
ATCTCGAAAAGATTGTGCGAGATGCTGCCACTATGGTCTGTTAAAAAGCCCTTTTCACTAATTTTATGCGCTGAAGGGCGCTTGCCAGCATTGAAACTTTGCTTTTTTAATAGCTTTAACATGCTTTTGCTGTACGGCCGGAGGACTTTTAGATTGTCAGCTTTGGGAAAGTCCGATTTGGCCAACCACCATACATGCGTGTAACTGTCAACTGTTCGAATACGATTAACTGTAACCCATTGAGCAGGGGAAGGCAAACGCGATGGGTTATAGCAAATAAACTCTTGGATTAATCTCAGATTAGATTTTTGATCCCTTTAGTGGCAGTAATACAACAGGTTATATTGCAGAAACAAGTAATAGAAGATGGTTCTCTATTGAGTTAGATCAGCATTATACAGAACAAGCTTTATTGCGCTTTCAAAACCCTAAAGACAAAATTAATATTAAATAAAGCTATAATGGATCTAAAACAAGAACTAGAGTCGATTGCTAAAATTGATATTTTCAAATTAGCTGACGAGACAAAGCAATTTATTGGAAACCCTTTTAAGTTAGACTATAATAGCGCTAGTATTTTAACCTGCGATAGTTGGAAATTCAATGCTGGGGGGATTCCGCAAGGGTGTTTTTTGTTAGCTTTTTATGATAATAACTTTGGCTCTGAAAAAGTGGAAGAAGCCTTACTGCTACGTGCCATAAAACCAGTATCAATTCCAAGCGATAGCGATGTTATTAGCTCAAGAATAGAGTACTTCAAGGACGATGCAAAAACGGCCGGCAAAGACAGTGATTTGGATCAGTATACTAGATACGAATTCAGTTTTTCGGGCCTTGAATGTTCAATTTTGGGAACATTCTATAAGAAATCTAACGGCGAAATAGAGTTCGGGGCGGACGTTGAAAATTTCTATTCAGCGCATTTATATAAAGTTTACAAGCTTGTTGGAAAGCCGCTCCAATATATTGTTAATTTAAGAGATAAAGATGGGCCACTAAAACCAGAGTCGAATTTCACCATCGGCAATGTCCGATATAGTTCTAGTCGGCAAAAATTTTCCGAAAACTCATCAAAAACAGATGAAAAAGTTTTCATGCATACTAAGGACATATTGGGCAAACGAACCGCATTATTTGGCATGACAAGAACGGGCAAATCCAATACCGTTAAAAAACTAATTGAGGCTACTGAAGAGCTATCTAAAAAAACAACTGCATTTACTGGTGCGGCATCTTCTTTTGAAGAGGACATCGATCCTTTTCAAAGTAATGAAGTCCCCAAGAAACCTGTTGGTCAAATCATATTTGATATCAATGGAGAATATGCCAACAAAAATTTGCAGGACGGTACAGCCATTTTTGAAAAATATCAAAGTAAAGTTATACGGTATAGTGTATTAGAAAAACAAGGGTTCGAGGTATTAAAAATCAATTTTTATAAAGAAGTTTCTGCGGGATTGGAATTGATGCGAGGATATTTTAATCAATTTGGCAAACAGTCGGATTATGTAATAGATTTTTTGGGTGTTAATCTTGAAAAGCCAGACGATCCCTCGGAATCTGTTAATTATTATCGCAAATTGGCAGCGTATAAATGCTGTTTAAAAGTAGCAGGCTTTCCAATTTCAGGGGGTGACATTCTGAAATTTCAGGGAAAAGCGGTAGGCATAGATGATAAAATACTTGCTAATAAATCCATAACGCCCAAAGACGGGATCTCTTACAACGATGCAGTTCTTTGGTTTTCGCAGGTTTGGAAAAATTATGAAACTTGGGATTACTTAAAAGACTATGAAAGCAATAACGGACATCAATGGGCGGATAACGACTTTAAAGCATTACTTAGATTTCTAACCCAGTATAGAAGTCCAGGTGAACGTGGCCAAGTAAATAGTTTCATAAAACTTAAGCCCTTGATTAAATATCACACGCCAGTGTCCAACATCTTGTTTGAAAAAGAAATTGATCAAAAATTAAGAGAAGGAAAAATAGTAATTGTAGATCTTTCACAAGGCGATCCAGAGATTCAAAATTTATACTCGGAAAAAATTTGCAGAGCTATTTTTAATAGCTCAATGAATAATTTTATAGAAGCTAGACCTAATAACTTTATCCAATTTTATTTTGAGGAAGCCCACAATCTTTTCCCTAAAAAGGATGATAAAGATCTAAGCCAAATTTACAATAGGATTGCTAAGGAGGGAGCAAAATTAAATTTAGGCATGACATATGCCACGCAGGAAGTTAGCTCAATAAGTTCAAATATTCTGAAAAATACACAGAATTGGTTTATTGCACATCTGAATAATGAAGACGAAGTTAAGGAGCTTCGAAAATTTTATGACTTTAGCGATTTTGCAGACGCTTTGGTTAAGTTTAGTGCAAAAAATGATAAAGGATTTGTTCGAATGAAAACATATTCAAATCCTTTTGTCGTGCCTGTTCAAATTGAGCTATTTAAATAATCGCTGTGGATCGAAAATCAAATTTGAAACCTAGTCAAGCATCGCATGGTCATATTATCAACGACACAGAAGTTCAAGAATATTTAAAAAATTGTGCTATTCCTGTTGAAGGTAAGGAGATTAGTTTGGATGTAAGTTTGGTTTATGATTTGTCATACCCAAGCGAGAATGCAATTCAATACATAATAGCAATTGATGGTGCGAGGACGACCATCCCTGTAAAAAAGACTTTTCCATCATCATTAATAACTTTTTTTCAATTTGGGTCTTTGCTACTAAAATCATCAGATTTGGAAACCTTAGAGCAGCAACCGTTTATATCACCGTCAGACATCAAGGCTCTGAAAAATATTGGAAGAGAAAAATTTGTCCTTCCTACGAAAAACGTCGCACTGGTTAAAGAGGATGATCTTAAAACTTCAGTTAGGAAAGCTATTCAAGATTTTTTCAGAAAAAAGGACCCCGGCAATACATCGATGCTCAATACTCTATATTGGTTTTTGTTTGAGCTCTATAATCATAACATTGATAAACCTGTTTACAAACTTTCGCAATGTCCAACTTGCCATACTACAGGCATAGAGCTGAAAAAAGACACTATCAATTTGAATAATTATAGTTGGGAATGTATAAACGAAAAATGTAAATCTGCAATATATTTAACGGACGTTTTCCGTCTATTTGAAAAAGCTGATAATGATTCTGGAGCGGAAGGAATATTAAGCTATACAAGTAATTTAGTTGAGAGCTTTTTGATTATTCATACGATAAAGAATATATTAGAAATTGAAGATGGATTCATTAATAGCTTCCTATTCATTAAAGATGGGCCATTAAGTTTTGGCGGAGAAACTGCTAACATGCACAAGCCGATGCAAGCCTTTCTTAATTTCTTTCAAGAAAAGTATAATGTTAATTTGATCGGAGTTGAAACTAGTGGAGCATTTGTCGATCATGCTAAAGAAATCAAAGATAAACTCAAGCCAGGACAAGTATTACTATTAAGTAATCATCATATTTTTTCTTATATACAGCCTGGAAAAGCAGAAAGCAATGAATATGCAAGCACATCCTACTATGGAGGGAAATTCATATACAAGTCTTTGGATGAAAGAATATATGTGCTGACGTTGCCTGTTAAAGATCATAAGTTATTTTATAAGCGCCCTCAAATAACTGACTTAAAAAACATTGGGGAAATTTTGTTAAATATCGACAAACTTAAATGCGACATTTATCAAAATGCATTAATTCCCGTAGCGCTTGCAAACAAATTAATTTCTTTATCAAATAGTCCAAGCAGTAATATCTTAGAGAAGTTCGCTAAAAACTCAATTGTCAGATGATCAAAATAGATAAGGGGCAAAAACCATCAATTTTCGATAGCGATGATTTTCAACTTGCAATAGAAAAACTTGAAGCGTTTTATAATTTAGGCAACAGAGCACAAGATAGGTATGACTTTCCTTTCAATTCTAAATTAGACAGGGTACTGAAACCGATTTTTCATGAAATATTTCATGGAAAATGTGGGTACTGCGAAGTTAAAATAGATAGTGAAGATTTGGGTGTTATCGATAGGTTTCGACCATATAGTGGTGTCAGAGATTTGAATGAATATTTCGAAGATTTATATTGGTGGCTGGTATTTGACTGGGATAACTTAATATATTCATGTAAAGAATGTAATCAATATAAAGCCAATTACTTTCCGGTTATTGGGCCGAGGTTGAAATCTAAAACAGATAACATTTTTCGTGAAAAAAAACTATTACTGAATCCCTGTATAGACGAATTGCAATCTCATTTGATTAGTGATAGCTATGGGGCATTAATCGGTATTACAGAAGAGGGGGCACAAACAATAGAGTTATTAAGATTAAATAGGAAAAGTCTTTTGACTCAGAGGGGCGAAAAAACAAAAATAATAAATCAATTAGTTACGAAGTTAACAAATAACTCATCATCAACGGTTGACGATAAAGAGGTAGAATTTTTAAGAGATATATTTAATAATAATCCAGATATTGAATTTATTGGGAGTCAGTCTTCTTACCTTTTAAAACAATGCGAAATTAATCCATTGTTACCTCAAATTATAGGTGTTACCTATAACAGCGATTATCCTATTCCAAGTCCCTATAAGAATTTTGAAGACGGCGAACTTCAAAAAATTGTGAATGAGGTCGAAAAAAAGATACAAATCAAGGATGACTTCTTCCCAATAGACTTTGTACAGATTAAAAATTTCAAAGGCATTAGTGACTTAACTATAACTTTTACTGAAAGCTATGAGAATCGTGAAAAATGGTTATTCTTATTAGGTGAAAATGGTTTAGGAAAAAGCTCTATACTTCAAGCAATTGCGTTAGGTTTTCATCCCATCTATAAAAGTGGAGACCCCAAAGTTTCAGAGCTAATCCAAAAAAGAAAGCATAGGGCCGAGATAATTATAAAGGAAAAAAACTCTAACAATCTATTAACTACTGTTTTAACACGAAAAGACAATTTAATTACACACTCTGGCGCTTTCGACTCGTTTTTGATTGGCTATGGTTCCTTACGATTATCAACTGAAGAAACCATTGAAAAAAGCAAAAATGATTTTAACAAGGTAAGTTATGTGAACCTTTTTGAACCAGTATTGCCACTTAACAATGTCACAAAATGGATAAAAAATACTTACAAAACGGATAGCAAGAAATTTGATTCAATTGCTTATTCAATTAAAAAATTGATGCCTAGTGATTCCGATGGTGAATTGTTGGAGGTAAAGGCAAATGAATTGTATTTCAAAGATTCTGATGTGCCATTTGGGGGTTTTAGTGACGGCTATAAAAGTACAATTACTCTCGCTTTGGATATCATGATGAAGCTGTCAAGCGCAAATGCTGACATGGATAAACTACGTGGGATTGTGTTGATTGACGAGCTTGGAAATCAACTCCATCCTAGATGGCAAATGCGAATCGTAACGCAATTGAGAAGTATCTTTCCAAAAATCAACTTCATTATATCTACCCATCATCCATTATGCTTGCGTGGATCCGAAAGCGGAGAGGTTGTTTTACTAAGACGTATTAAAAACGAGATTATTGCCATAAAAGATTTGCCAAATCCCTCAGAGTTAAGGGTTGATCAGCTATTATCCTCTGAATATTTTGGACTAAGTTCATTAATTGACCCTTCATTAGAAGATAAATTCAATAGATATTATGAATTGTTGAATAAGGAGCCAGAATTAGGAACGTTAGAGCATCAAGAATTAGATGCCTTAAAAGATGAGTTAAGAGAAAAAAAGCATTTAGGAAACTCCCTTAGAGAAGAGTTAATGTATTCTGTCATTGACAAACTTTTAGCTCAAAAAGTCAATTTTTCGGATAAAATACTCAATAGAAATGACTTAAAGGAAGAAACAATTACAAGAGTAAAAGAAATATGGGAACGACTTAATATCAATCCTAATGATTAAAGTTAAACGACTAAGCTGTCCGGATATTTTAAAGATTTCTGTTGTGCCGGAGACTGATGGAGAGTTTGAAACAAAAGATGCGATAGTTTTTTTTTCAGATTCCCTAAATCATCACAAGACATTCAAAAGAATCCGGAAAAATGGAACGAGTAGAACTGAAGCATCCTATACAACATATGCAGATAAAACTATTAAAGAGCGATTACTGATCATGTTTAACGGAAAATGTGCTTACTGTGAAAGTAATGTAAACGCTACCTATTTTGGAGATATCGAACATTTTAGGCCCAAAGGCGGATATGGTGAGCCTCTTGTTCAACCTGGTTATTATTGGTTAGCATCGGAATGGGAAAATTTATTGTACTCATGTGCATTTTGTAATCAAACTTATACACATAAGGTATTAGTTAATGGTAAAATCGTGGAGATCATTCAAGGGAAGTTAAATCAATTTCCATTAGACGATGAACGGCGCCGTATTAAGATTGAAGATGGTCAAAAATATTTTAGTGATTCAGCAAACTATAAAATAGCGTTCGATAAGGAAGAATCAGTGCGGTTGTTGTTAAATCCCTGTATTGACAACGTGGAAGATCACTTTAAGTATATCGAAGAGGGGGTTATTTTAGCCGAAGATAATTTAAACACGTTAGACAAGAAAAGAGCTGATACATCAATAAAAGTTTATGCTCTTCAACGTGTTGGATTAGTTCAAGCACGTGAACAAAAGATAATAATTATCAAAGCTCAGATAGAGCGAATAAAGGAGGCCATCAAAAATTTAAATGATCACATAAATAATTCAAATGAGGAAAGAATCTGGTTTGAAGGTATATTAAGACGAGAAATGCAAATCCTAAAAAGTTTTAAAGATGCAAAACAAGATTATGCAGGTTTAGCAAGATATTTTATTAATAAGCATTTTATTACCTGAGATTTGAACTTAACCTTTGAAATTGCCAAGGGGAATAATTTACAGTCATCCCATTGACTCACTGTTTTGAAAGCTTCTCTGACCCCAATATGGCCTCATCAAGCGGCACAAAATACTGTGTTGAGTGCGTTTTGAAGTCGCACATCAGATCACAAGCCATTAAATTTTCACCTCCCTACTTAATCAATACGTTAAAGAACATTGATCAACGATTAATCATTCCTTTGTTATTATTAAGTAATATTTTTTTATCTATTAACACGCCTTTTCAATTATAAAAACAATTATTATCTTTGAAGTATCCAAAGCATATGTTACCTGATGTATGCCCACCCACTTTAAGCGAAATTAAGTTTCGCGAGGGTCTAAATGCGATGCTGATCGCAGCTTTATGAATACGGGAACAGGCCCGGGGTCATTTCGTAAAGTCCAAATTCACTTTATTTTTTTATTATGGCGGCGATAGAAATTATCACCAAACAAGATCTTTTGGAATTCAAGAATGATCTTATCAGGGACTTAAAAGAAGCCCTCAACCCGACTCAGCAGGCGGGAAAGCAATGGGTAAAGAGCAAGGACGTGAGGAAATTATTAGACATCTCACCCGGCACTTTGCAAAATTTGCGTATCAATGGCACCCTTAGCTTTACGAAGATTGGCGGCATGATGTATTACAAGCTGGAAGATATTCAAAAAGTTCTGGAAGGGGGTAAACAATGAGACCACCTGTAAAACTTGACAAATTCAAGGTATACAATGAGCGGGCTATGAAAATGAAGGAAGACCCGAGTTTATTTATGAGTCATTCTAGTCTTTATAATGCTTTATTTATCTGTTTGCAGCAAAATGGCGGCATTACTCCTTTTCCCGTTAATCGTAGGATATTAATGTCTTATAGCAATATTGCATCTACTGCTACCTATCATAAATGTATTAAGAAGTTGGTTGAATTAGGTTATATTAAATATAGCCCATCTTACAATCCTATAAAAGGCAGCCTGATTTCCTGGCAGGAGGCGGTATCTTGATATCTACCGATCTTACGATCACGAGATCGGTAGATCATGCTATCAATAGATCTTAATATCATGATATCAGCTCTTCCAATATCAAATAGACTAGTTGTATATGTTAATCTGCTATTTAAAACAAGCCGTTTTCGAGGATCTCGAAAACGGCTTTTAAATGCTTGTGGAAATCACCCTGTCTCTTTTTAAGAAGCATCAAATAACATAAAATCATTATCAAAAAACATGTTGCTTTTGCAACTGCAAGATGTCTTTTTGTATGACAAAAAGTCTCTTGCCCTCCCGGGAGGAATTAAAAAAATTCGCAACTCATTTTTTCCTGGAAGTCTTTAAAAATTTGCAGGAAGGCCTTGTTCTTAATTGGTTAGAGGGGCAACAACAAATAAATTACGATCGTGGGATTACCTTACTCACCACTATCGCAAAGGTAGTCCAAGCCGGAATAAAATGTCAAGGGTACACAGCGAGCCGTATTGTTCGCTTTCAGCGGCTGGCTCGCCCTTGACATTTAATCCGGCTTTGCTTTTAGTTGCTTACATGGTGATTAAGGCAGTATTGTTCATAGCTGTCAAAAAAGAAAAAGAATTTAATAAAGTCGATATGTGCTATAAGCGCATGTTTGCCGGATGAAAATTAAAAAAAACAACAAATCCATTGGCTTGCTTTTTCAGCAGGCGCTCGACAGAAAACTTACATCCGACATCAGTAAACTGCATAGAGATAGCCTTCGTTATGCCTACAATCAGTTCATGATCTTTTTAGGGCCAGAAGGTCGTGAAATGTCAATCAAGAAATTAAAGACATCTACAATTGAAGAATTTCTCCAACGCTACAATTCATCTCCAACGAGCTACATGAATAAACGGCGTGAACTGAGTTCCCTTTTTAACGCGGCTACCCGACTAATTGATGAATCTTTAATGACGGTTAAGAAAACAGAAGTACAGAAAATCAAGCCTACACTTCATTTAGCTTATGAAAAAGATCAGCTAAAACCTGTGCTCAATTTTCTAAAAGCCAGGCAAACCAATCTTTATCGCTGCTGCCTGATGACCTATGGCTGCTTATTGCGCCCTCATGAGGAGATACGGCTACTGACTAAAAAGCATTTTAAGATTAATAATACCGAGATCCATTTAGATGGTAGTGAGAATAAGGGTGGCAAGATCCGGGTTGTCTATGTACCCGATTATGTAAGGCATGAACTGGAGCCTGTTCTTGACGGGATTAAAAGAGATGACAATATATTCAGTTTAATTAACGAGCCATTTAATGATGATTACTTCAGCAAACAATGGTCACGGGAAAAGAAGATATTATTGAGCCATGGATTGATATACCCTAAACAGACATTATATTCTTTTAGACACACCGCTGCGATAGATGTTTTTCGCCGTACGAAGGATGTTTATATGGTTCAGAAAATGATGGGACATTCATCAGTACTTATAACGATGAAATATCTGCGAAGCCTGGGTTAATTTAACATGGATGAGCTAAAATCTGCAGCGCCAGTTTTATGATCAGATTTACACGTAAAGAAATCTACCAGATGGTATGGGAGCTACCAATGACCGAGATAGCTAAGAAATATAAGATATCGGATGTTGGTTTTCGTAAAATATGTCTCCGCATGAATATTCCTGTTCCAAAAACAGGCTCCTAGGCTAAAGTTAAAGCAGGGCATCATAGACGCCAACCTAGGCTGCCAGCCCAATGGGACGGACAAGATTTTGTTGAACTCAAAGAACGTCCTCAGGAACAACCTGTTAAAAAAACTTCCGAGCGAATACAACTCGTTAAGGAAATAACTCAGAAGAAATTGCCATTTAAGGTACCAGAACGGTTGATAAAACCTGATCCGCTAATTATAGCTGCAAAAGAAAGCTTGGAAAAACTGACTGATATTAATCATCCTGGAATGGCTGTAACCACAAAAGGGCAACTGGACATTCGAGTGGCGCCATCCAATGTTGGGCGGGCACTTCGTTTTATGGATACGTTAATTAAATGCGTACGTGCCCGAGGATTCATTTATGAGATAACTACAGATGGGAATTATATTGTTGTTGGTGAGGTAAAACTCAGGGTCAATTTTCGAGAACGAACAACCAAATTTAAGGCGGATAAACCCTATCAGGAATTTGAGTGGCGGCCAAATGGTAAAATAGTGTTTCGACTTGATGACAGGTTAAAGTCTGAATGGGGGGATTCAAAAACCAAACTACTAGAAGACCAGCTACCAAAAATACTGGCTAAGTTGGATATAACTGCTAAACAAGAAGAGGAGTATTTAAAAAATGCTCGTATATGGCAAGAGAATTGGGAAAAGCAACGTAAACTTCAGGCAAAACGTGATGCACACCAACATGAAGAGCGAGAGAGTTTTAAAGAGTTAATAACGCAGGCAAAACGCTGGAAGCAGGCCCAACTTATTCAAGAGTACCTTGCTGCAATACCCAACCCCAATAATGACTGGCTTGCTTGGGCCAGGCAAAAAGCAGATTGGCTCGATCCAATTGTAATGGCTGAAGATGAATGGATGACTGAAGGAGACAAAGACATCTTTTAACAATTATCATTACAAATGCTCAAGAGGAGATATAACTTACCATATCTACCTCTTGGGCAAAATATTTTGGCCCTATCTGACACCAAAAAAAACCGCTCGATCGAGCGGCTAAAGCTAAATAAGCATTTTCTTAAGAATTTCTCATTAACGCCTGGGCCCTAATGGCCTTTCGTTGTCATTGTTTTTATAGTGGCTGGCAATGTTAGTCAATTCGTTTTCTATCCAATCAGGTAAATCTTCATTTAAATAGACAAGTTGTTTTTCCTGCACACTTAACAAAGATTTCATTTTACCGAAATCTCCGGACACATTAATAATCTCCAGATTATCAAAACGATCAGCATATTTTTCAAGGTACTGTAACCCCAGCTTGTAATTTTGTTCGATAGTTTTAAGATCTACAAAATGTCCATCATTTTTTACTCGTTGATTTACACGGAAAACAGATTGATCGATACTTTCCAAGGTCAAGTAAATCATGTTTGTAGTATATCCATAGCGCTTGAATTCGGCAACAATATCTACTAAATCATCATCTCTGAAATTGGTCTCCAAAGTAAAGTGCCGCTTATTCTCAACTGCGGCGATAGCTTGTTTTAAAAATTCCTTTGTCGCATCCTCATATACCCGCTTTTTAGGCATATCAGGTGATTGGGCCTCGATACGTGCAACAACTATGTCCACGTCAAAAATAATGGCACCGGGTTTCGACAATTCTTTGGAAAAAGTCGATTTTCCTGCTCCATTTGGCCCCGCGACAAATAGCAGTTGCGGGTTATTTGACATAGGATCAAAGAGTTTTTATAAAGTGTTCCTGATAATCCTCGTCCATCCACATTAATTCTTTTCGATTGCTGTATTCGTGTACAGCATGGGATGCAGTTGGGCAAACTAAGGGGTCATAATACGTAAGATAACCACCTTTAGCAAAAGTTTCATTTCTGACAGCTTCGTAGGTCGGCCGCAGTCTTTCCCGCAATTCTTCGTCTGATAACTCAAAGATTGGCTTTAAACGTAGATTGATTGCGGATGTACTGCTCATGGTTTGATGGAATGTTCTCATACAAATATAATTAATTTAAGATAAATATTTAATTGCTCGTTATCTGATTTGGCGATTCTAAGCCAGTAGGTCAGATTATTATTTTGCATACTTGATTTTTAATTGTGCCATGTCCTGGCTCACTTTACTATCCAGGATTTTAGCATAATGCTGGGTTGTTTTTATAAGTGTATGCCCCAGCATTTTGCTTACGCTCTCAATCGGAACGCCATTAGATAGTGTTACAGTAGTTGCGAAAGTATGGCGGGCAAGATGAAAAGTGAGGTGTTTAAGAATGCCGCATACAGTTGCTATTTCCTGGAGATAGGCGTTCATCTTCTGGTTGCTTAAAACAGGGAGTACCAAGTCTTTATTATTACATACAGGATGGTCACTATATCGCTTTAATATTTTTAACGGAATTGGAAGAAGCGGTATTCTTGAAGAGGTGTCTGTTTTTTGCCGGCTTGTAAAAATCCATTGATCTCCATCCAGGCCAATCCCTATTTCAGTCCTTTTAAGCTTTTGTACGTCAGCGTAAGAAAGGCCGGTATAACAACAGAAAACAAAAATATCCCGTACTTGTTGAAGCCTTTCAATAGTTAGTTTCTTCTTACTGATTTTATCCAGTTCCAACTGAGTAAGAAAAGTACGCTCCTTTGCTTTGGCCGAAGACTTGAATCTGATGAAAGGATTGACCTTGAGCCAATTATTTGCCAGGCAATGGTTGACGATCTTTTTCAGATGTTTAATGTATTTGGCAGCAGATACACCGGAGCATTTGCATTCTGATTTGAGGTAGTATTCAAAATCTACAATGAAAGAATGGTTTAAACTTTGGATCTCAATGTCCGTTTTGCCAAAGTTTGTTTTTAAAAATGCAGTCAGGTGTTTAACTGATGTTTTATACCCTTTCAAGGTGTTCTCTTCAAAACCGTTTCCGATCAGCGATTTCAGGCGCATATTATGTTCTTCGAACAATTGCATAAGATATCGGCCTTTTTCTGCCTTGCCTGATAATTGGTTTTTCAAACTTTCGGAAGTGATCGGCTCACCGCTTTCCAATAACATCTGGTGAGCTATCCTAATTTTGGTTTGAATAGTGTCGAGATAGGTGTTTAACATTCGTGATTCTTCTTTGGTGCCGATGCATCTTCCGGCATCGCCGTTCCAGCGGCTGATTTCACAGCTTCTTCCGGCAGAAAGTTCTGATCTTCTGCCATTTACAGTTATACGGATGTAGATAGGAACAGGACCCTTGTTCCAGGTCTTTTGCTTCTTTAAATAAAAAAGCAGGGCGAAATTTGTCTTCATAAACAAGCTTTAAGGGTAAAACAAAGTTAAGCTTGCATCCTTCAGAAATCAAGATGTTTAATGACTAAACAAGTTGATTATCAATTGTTTATATCATTTTCGGTGAGTAAATACCTAGCCTGTTTTTGCTCACCTTAATTGTCTCTTTTTTAATGAGAATTGGTGTATAAAATGGCATTTTGGCGCAAACAAAAAGACCTGCAATCATTTGATTTGCAGGTCTTTAGTGTTTTTTGATACTGTTTTTCGTAGCCCGTAGGGGAATCGAACCCCTGTTTCAAGAATGAAAATCTTACGTCCTAACCCCTAGACGAACGGGCCATTTATGGCATTTTCCCATTAATCGGATTTTAATAACCCTTATTTTGGGATTGCAAAGATATAGCTTTAATGATAAATTAAAAATATTCTTTTAAAAAAATTTCTTTTTAGTTCTGCTGAGGAAGTGAGGATAAAAGACAGCGGTAATTGTGCTGTCCTTTTCTGAATAAAAATTAATGATTGCCATACAAGCTTCCTGAACTTTACAGTTGTTCTGGTTTGCTAATTTTTACATCAGCCAAACAAATACATAGCGTGTTCATTTTATATCTGTTGCTTAACCGCCTATCTTTATAAACAAATACCAATTTATATGAAAGCTATATGGAACAACCAGGTAATTGCCGAAAGCAATGATACCGTAGTAGTTGAAAACAATCATTATTTTCCGAAAGACAGCGTAAATGCTGAATACTTGAAGCCCTCGCCTACTCATACTACCTGCCCATGGAAGGGCCTTGCATCCTATTATAGCCTTGATGTTGATGGCCTGCACAACCCCGATGCCGCGTGGTATTACCCTGAACCCAAGCCTGCAGCAGCAAACATAACCGGTTATGTTGCGTTTTGGAAAGGTGTTAAAATAACCGACCAGGAATGAAGCAATATGATGCAATTGTAATTGGTGCCGGACAGGCAGGAGGACCGTTAGCAAAAAAACTGGCTCTGGCGGGTAAAAAAACGGCTATCGTAGAAAAACGATGGATTGGCGGCACCTGCGTTAATGACGGCTGTACCCCTACCAAAACTATGGTTGCATCGGCTAAAATGGCTTACCTGGCTGCTAATAGTGGTCCACTGGGAGTAAAGATCAAAAGCTTCTCGGTTGATATGCCGAAGATTAAGAAGCGTAAGGATGAAATTATACACCTGTTTAGAAATGGGAGCAAAAAAGGGTTAGAGTCTGCAAGAAATCTTGATCTTATTTTTGGAGAAGCTGTGTTTACTACCGACAAAACTATTTTAGTAAAGCTAAATAGCGGTCGTAAAACTGAACTCAAAGCCGATCTGATCTTTATCAACACGGGTGCAAAGCCCTTTATTCCTGAAATAGAAGGGCTGGGTGATATTGATTACCTCACATCGACCACGATACTCGATCTGGATCATATTCCTGAACACTTGCTGATAATAGGGGGCAATTATATTGGCCTTGAGTTCGGGCAAATGTTTCGCCGTTTCGGCAGCAAGGTTACAGTGATTGAAAAATCGGGGCGGATTGTGTCGCGCGAAGATGAGGATGTTTCGGCAGAGCTTACTAAAATATTAGCAGACGAATCTATCACTATTCATACCAATGCAACAGCAGGTTATTTCAAGAAAAAGGCTAATGGCAAAATAGTAGCAACCATTAATAAGGATGGTAAGGAGGAAAAGATAAAATGTACGCATGTGCTAGTAGCAGTTGGTCGCACACCACAAACCGGGGCGTTGGATTTGCCTAAAACCGGTGTTAAAACGGATGACCACGGCAATATCATCACCAATGACAAGCTTGAAACCAATATAAAGGGTATTTATGCCCTGGGTGATGTAAAAGGCGGACCTGCATTTACCCATATCAGCTATAACGATTATACCATTGTTTATCGCAATTTGATTGATAAACAAAAGCTTACTATAAAAGACAGGCCGGTGCCGTATTGCATGTTTACCGACCCACAACTTGGCCATATAGGTTTAAGTGAAGCCGATGCAAAAAAGCAGGGCATTAAATATAAAGTAGCCAAATTACCTATGGCCTACGTGGCCCGCGCCATTGAAACCGGGGACACCAGGGGCTTTATGAAAGCGGTGGTTGATCCGGATACTAAATTAATATTGGGTGCAACCATTTTAGGTGCCGAAGGCGGCGAGATCATGACCATACTTCAAATGGCGATGATGGGTGGCATAACCTATGAACAGATCCGTTATTGTGTTTTTGCACACCCGCTTTATGCCGAATCGTTAAATAACCTGTTTATGACTCTTGAGGATTAACCTGAATTTATGATAAAGGTTGAAAAACTGAGCAAACATTTTGGCAAAATAAAGGCCGTAAACGGGATCTCTTTTGAAGTAAAGGAGCATGAAAACCTTATTTTGCTGGGTACCAGCGGCTGTGGTAAAACCACCACCCTAAAAATGATCAACCGGCTTATTGAACCATCCGGTGGTGATATTTTTATTGGCGGGAAAAACATATTTGAGCAACAGCCCGAGGTTTTGAGGCGTGGCATTGGCTATGTTTTGCAAAACAATGGGCTTTTTCCGCATTATACGGTAGCACAAAATATTGCTGTGGTACCGCAATTATTAAAGTGGGATAAAAAACGGACTGAAAAGCGGGTTTCGGAATTACTGGAAAAACTGCATCTCTCTACCGATTATCTGAATGCATACCCAAATGAACTTAGCGGTGGTCAGCAGCAGCGTATTGGCCTGGCAAGGGCCCTGGTTGCAGACCCGCCTGTTTTATTGATGGACGAACCCTTTGGCGCCCTGGATAATGTTACCCGCTCAAAAATACATGCAGAGTTTAAAGCGCTTGATGAGCTGAAAAGAAAAACCATTATAATGGTTACCCACGATGTACAGGAAGCTTTTGAACTGGGTGACCGTATATGCCTTATGGATAAAGGAAAAATAGTTCAGGAGGGCACACCAACGGAGTTGTTATTCAATCCTGAAAACCGTTTTGTTAAAAGCTTTCTGCAAGAGCAGCGCCTGCAGCTTGAATTTAAAACAATACGGATGTACGACATCTGGAAATGGTTGCCGACACAACCGCCAAAAGGTGGTGCAGGTTTGGCTGCCGATACAAGTTTTTGGAGCGGGCTTGAGTATTTTAAATTCGAAGCGGCTGAAACTATAAACATCAGTCATAAGGAAAGTCATGAGATCAGGTCGGCAAGTTTTGAGCAATTAATGTCGGCTTTTTATCAATATAAAAAACAACTGGCCCATGAATGAGCAGCAGCAAACCTTATGGGACTTTATGCAGCAGCAAAGCGATAAACTGGCAACACAAACGCTGCAGCACATCGGGCTTACATTTGTGTCGCTTTTTATCGCTGTGCTTATAGGTTTGCCTTTGGGTATTCTCATCTCACGAAGGCAAAAATTATCCGGTCCCGTTTTAGGTGTTGCAGGTATTTTGCAAACTATCCCCAGCATTGCTTTATTGGGCTTTATGATCCCCGTTTTAGGTATCGGGGCAAAGCCAGCTATTGCTGCTTTACTGCTTTATGCGTTATTGCCTATTATCCGCAATACCTATACGGGTATTACCGGGGTCGACGCAGCTGTTAAGGAGGCCGCTGTTGCTATGGGCATGAGTAAATGGCAAGTGCTGTTTAAGGTTGAACTGCCTTTGGCTATGCCTGTAATATTTGCCGGCATCCGTACGGCTACCGTTATAACTGTGGGGGTAGCTACGCTGGCATCGTATATTGCTGCAGGTGGCTTGGGCGAATTTATTTTTGGCGGCATCTCGCTCAATAATACTAACATGATACTGGCCGGCGCTATACCGGCTGCATTATTGGCTATTTTGTTTGACTTTTTACTATCGCGACTGCAAAAGCTCAACCTTAAAAAGGTAAAAACTGCGGCAACAGCGATGCCGTTTGTGCTGATATTACTTTCCTCCTTTTATTTACTGCCATCTGCCTATGGAAGCAAGTTAAAAGCGGGTTTTACCCCAGAGTTTATGGGCAGGCAGGATGGTAACCTTGGGCTGCAAAGCAAGTATGGTTTAAATATCCGGACAGTTGTTATCAGCGATGCGGTAATGTATAAAGCAGCTTATGAAAAACAACTGGATGTAATCAGCGGCTACTCAACAGATGGCAGGTTAAAGGCGTATGACCTGGTGGTTTTGGATGATGACAAAAAAATATTCCCGCCTTATTATGCCGCGCCAATTGTAAGAGAAAATTCGCTAAAAAAATTTGCATTATTAGAAAAAATACTAAATTTGTTAGCTGAAAAAATAAATGACAGCACCATGACTGCCTTAAATTATAAGACTGATTATCTTCACCAAAGCCCCGAGCGGGTGGCAAAAGATTTTTTAGTTGCTAATAAATTATGGAAGCCGGCGCGCAATGGGAATAATGGAATTGTTAGGATAGGATCAAAAATTTTTGGCGAGCAATATATCCTGGCAAGCATATACAGTATGTTGATAAAAGGTTATTCTGATTATGATGTAGTTACAAAAACAGGACTTGGTGGTACCAAAATTTGTTTTGATGCTTTAACCAATGATCAGATTGATTTTTACCCGGAATATACCGGTACCGGCTTACTGGCCATTTTGCAGCCATCGCCAAAAACAATCGATTCATTAACGCATAGCAAGGAAGCGACTTATAATTATGTGCAAAAGGAGTTTGAAAAAAAGTATAACATAAAATGGTTAAAACCTGTGGGATTTAATAATGCTTATGCCTTAATGATGAGGAAGAAACAAGCGAAAGACTTAAATATTAAAACAATTTCTAACCTTAAACGATATTTAGAAATCAAATAACTGTAATGGATATAGCTGACTGTTACAAAAAAGTACGGAAACGAACGGAGCAGATATGCGAACCTTTGCAAACAGAGGACTACGTAGTGCAGCCCGTTGTTGATGTTAGCCCACCCAAATGGCACATTGGGCATGTAACCTGGTTTTTTGAAACCTTTATCCTGAAACCCTACTTTATGGGCTACCAGGAATACAACCCCGATTATAATTATGTTTTTAACAGTTATTATGAGACCGTTGGCAACCGTGTTATCCGTACCGACAGGGGTAATTTAAGCAGGCCGACTGTTGCTGAAATTTACAAATACAGAGAATATGTTGATGAAGCAATGGCAAATTTTTTATGTGAAGAACCATCTGCCGATGTTAAAGAATTGCTGATACTTGGTTTTAACCATGAAGAACAGCACCAGGAGCTTTTATATACCGATATTAAATATATTTTGGGTCATAATCCATTATTTCCGGCTTATTCAAAAGATTATGTATCGCCAAAGGTTGAATGGGTTGAAAACGGCGAATTCATTAAAATAGATGAAGGGGTTTATGAGATAGGTTTCGAGGGTGACGGTTTTTGTTTTGACAATGAGCTTAACCGGCATAAAGTTTATTTAAATGCTTTTGAGATCAGCCCTAACCTGGTTAGCAATGCTGAGTATCTGGAATTTATAAATAATGGCGGCTATCACGATTTTCGCCACTGGCATGCCGAGGGTTGGGACTGGGTAAAAACCAATAAGGTTGAAGCCCCGCTTTACTGGCATTTGATTGATGAGCATTGGCATAATTATACCTATAATGGACTGGAAGCATTGAACTTGAAAGAGCCTGTTTGCCATATCAGTTATTTCGAGGCTTATGCCTATGCTTCGTGGAAAGGCCTGCGTTTGCCTACGGAATTTGAATGGGAAGTTGCAGCAACACAATTTAGCTGGGGCAAAAGCTGGGAGTGGACAGAGAGCTCATACCTGCCTTACCCTGGTTTTACAAAAGCCCCGGGCGCAATTGGTGAGTATAATGGCAAATTTATGGTGAACCAAAAGGTGCTTCGCGGCGCATCGGAAGTTACAACGCCGGGGCATAGCCGAATAACATACAGGAATTTTTTTCAAACCAATTTAAGATGGCAATTTACCGGCATAAGGCTGGCTAAGTAATACCATTAAACCCCCATTATGGGCCAAGCGCAAGAATAAAAATGAATAAAAGTGTATATGATAGTTTCATTGCATATAAGAAACAAATTATTCCAATGAAAAACATTGAAACAACTTTAGCAAAAGCCGAAGTAAATGGACTTTCGCACTGTACCACAAGCAAGTTTTATGAGGACCTAATTTGCGGATTAAGCTCAACCCCTAAATTTTTGAGCTCGATGTATTTTTATGACGCCATTGGCGATAAGCTTTTCCAGGACCTGATGAACTGTGAAGAGTATTATCCTACCAATTGCGAAACGGAAATATTCTCCGAAAAAACAGCTGAAATTTGTGATGCCCTTATTGGTGAAGGTGACGCCTTCGACCTGATAGAATTAGGGGCTGGGGATGCCACAAAGTCGGCGTATTTGTTAAAATACCTGATGGAAAACGGGGCTGATTTTAGTTACCTGCCTATAGATATATCATCCAACGTAATTTCATATCTCAACATAACCTTGCCGGTAACGCTGCCCGGCCTACAGATGACAGGCCTTAACGGTGAGTATTTTGATATGCTTACAAAGGCAGCATCAATTTCGAGCAAGCGTAAGGTGGTTATGTTTTTAGGCTCCAACATCGGCAATATGCCTGTTGATGTGGCTGAACAGTTTTGCACAAACGTTCGTAATCATTTATCGCCTGGCGATATGGTACTGATCGGTGTCGATCTAAAGAAAAATCCGGCAACGGTATTGGCTGCCTATAATGATAAAGAGGGCATTACTAAACGGTTTAATCTTAACCTGCTTGAACGCGCAAACCGGGAGCTTAATGCTGATTTTGACATCAGCAAGTTTGAACATTATCCAACTTACGACCCTGAAACCGGGGCTTGTAAAAGCTACCTGGTAAGCACGATTGACCAGGATGTTAGCATAAATGGCGCAGAAACGATTCATTTTGAAAAAGATGAATACATTTTTATGGAGATATCACAAAAGTTTACCGTTGAGCAAATTGATGAAATGGCTGTAAAAGCATCGTTTAAACCTGTCGGGAACTTTTTCGACAGCAAAAAATGGTTTACTGATGC
>JABDFZ010000060.1 GCA_013286325.1 Bacteroidota bacterium
CTTTATACTTTTCACATCATACATATTGCAAATATATAATTTATCACTATTAAAACAAGTTTATATGGTGATAATTATTATAAATTTCTATGAATGCTAAATAGCCTGCAACCTGTAAGAATGCAAAAGCGTGTGTGCTTAAGAAAGTATTTATAATTGCTGCGTCCGGTTTCTGGACCTATGTTGTGTTATTATTTAAACTGAATAGCTTTTACAGGTTGTATTCGTGTTACCAGCATGGATGGGATTTATCATCAAATGCGAATGATATGCTATTATGGCCAATTATTGAATCGGCCCATAATCTCTTAATTGGCAACGAACACCAAAAAATAAAAAAATGCCCCGCGTGCTTTTGGCTTTTTAAGGACAAAAGTAAAGGCGGCAAAAGATTGTGGTGCAGTATGGATACCTGCGGTACAATTGATAAATCGAGGCGTTATTACCATCGTAAAATAAAGACACAAAAAAGTTAACAAACAAAACTTGAATTTATGATAGCAAGAATATGGCATGGAATGGTATTAAAGGACAAGGCGCCTTCATACCATCAGTTTTTATTAAAAACAGGATTGTCTGATTACAAATTAACGAGCGGAAACCAGGGCGTATTTGTTTTAAAAAGAGATAAAGAAGAAATAACTCATTTTTACACGCTCACTTTTTGGGATGACCTGAAATCTATTGAAAAATTTGCAGGTAAAGACTTTATCAAAGCAAGATATTACCCTGAGGATAAAGACTTCCTTTTGGAATTTGAAAAAGAAGTAACTCATTTTGATGTTTTGGAGATGCCTGATTTTTTTGCTCAGCATATTGCCGGAAATATCTAAAACCATATTGATTTACGAAGTTCTGGAAACTTCGTAAATCAATATGTTACTTATGAGCTGTCAGGAAATTGAATTTCAAGTTTACCCCGCCGGCGCCAAAACGCAGGTTTTGCGAACCCAATCCATCAAGCGGATATTTTAAAAATGGTTCAAGTACTACCCTGTTTTTACCAAAAGGATACCCTATACCAAAAGCCAGGTTTAGTGTTTTTGCAAAATAAAAACCGTTAGCGCTTTTGCCAGCTGTTTCATCTCTTGTTTTCTGTAACGATTGCGAATTAAACGATGGATAGTTATACCTGTAAGTATATGATTCATCAATAAACGTACCCGAACTTAAACCTGCCGAAAAGTAGGCGTCAGTTTTTTGCGGGTTAAACTCATATTTCAAATTGACAGGTATATCTAGCCCTACAAGGCTTGCATTGTAGTTTTTAATAGTAGGCGTGGATAATGCAGTAAAGGTCATGGTGGTAGCAGCAGCTGGTACAAGCCTGCTTTGCTGTGTAGCATATAACGACGGACTACCGGCATAACTTAATGAGTTTTGTGCAATAGCAACGCCTGTTACCAATTTAAGGTTCTTGTTAATCCTGATATCTGTTGTAACACCCGCACCCATATTTACCTGGTTATCGCTTCCTTTAGCATAATTAAAGTATGTAGCCGCATATACTCCAAAACTCACTCTTTTCCCTTGGGGGCCTATCTCTTTTAGCGGCGCTTTTTCATTCTTATCCTCATTAAACATAGCCATTATGGATTTATCCTTTGGCTTGTCTTTAATAACAACAGATTTAGGAACATCGTTTTTAGGTGCATTATTTACAGCCATTTGCGTAGGCGGAACCTTGTTAATAACAGCTTTGGCAGTATCAACTTTTGTTTTAACTATAAAAGTCTTTTTACGGGAGGAATCAGCCGAAACCAAGACTGGTGCGGGTTTGTTGGAATTTTGACTGGCAATATTATTAAATGTTTTGTTTTGAGGTAAAAAATCGGCAGGTGCTTTTGCCTGATTTGGTAAAGCAACTACGCTTGCCTGTTCGGTCTTAATCTTACTCTGATTTTTTGAGGCAACTGCAGCAATGTTATTTGCTGTTTCTTTTTGCGGTTTTCCGGCTGCAATATTATTAATCGTATCCTTCCGGGCCTGGCTGGCTGCAATATTATTAACGGTGTCTTTATGCTGTTCTTTAACTGAATTACCCGGTAGTTCAGTATGCCCGTGTGGTTTAACTGTTAATTTTATGGGTTGATTTGGTGTGTTCATTATCCATAACCCAATACCTAAAAATGCCAGCAAAATTGCTGCAGCTGCGCCCCACCGGATCCATGCAAATGCGCGACGGTCTGACTGCTTTTCAGGAAATTTCTCCCTGAGCAGCAACCAACCCGCATCGGCAGAAGTGTCCTCGAAATTATCGAACACTTCCTTAATGTGGTCCCTTAGATCGTTATCCAACTGATCGTCCATGTTTCTGTGCTTCTGATCTTAATATATTCCTTAATTTTTCTTTAGCCCGGCTCAGGTAAACCCTCGACGAACTTTCGGGCATAGCCAATAATTTTGATATCTCATCATGGCTATATCCGTCTATTTCATATAAATTGAAAATGGTAAGTTGAATGGGCGGTAATTGCTGCATCAGCTTTAAAATGTCTTGTACATTTAAATTTTCAATTGCACTTATACTGTTGCCGATCGGCATTGCATTTTCAATTTCAACATGAAGCTGAAACTTCAGGTCTTTGCGCCGCCGGTCAATGGCAGTATTAACTACAATAGTGCGAAGCCATGCTTTAAATGGCCTTTCGCTATTATAATTCTTTATGCTGTTAAACACCTTTATAAAAGCATCATTAACAACTTCTAAAGCATCATCGCGGTTTATGCTGTAACGCAGGCCAATGCCCATAGCATAGCCATAGAACTGCTTATACAGTAGTTCCTGATACTTTAAGCTGCCTGTTTTGCATTGACTAACTATTTCATCTTCAGCAATGCCCCGCCACGGTTGATGCATTAAATATGTTTAATTCGGCTCAAATTATTGCTTGTTTGTATCCTGTACGGTAGCAGAGATAGAATCGCTACAATAAATTGAAATTTAGTTTATAGGAAGATAGTTTATTAACGATTGTTTATAATGCGAATCAAGAGCCAGGAACCAAGAATCAAGAGCCAAGAAAAGCAGGCTGATATTGAATAAATCTAATGAACAGTTTTTTATTTTTTTCTTGATTCCTGGCTCTAATATCTTGACTCTTGATTTTTAATTAACCCTCTGCAAATCATATTGCAGCACCAGCGTATCAAGCGCACCAAAGGCCTCCATTTCTAATTTATCGCCATTTATAAGAAACTGGTATGAACCGTTTAAGTGAGTTTTGGTTGGTGTACCTGTAGTTGGATATGTTTTATCATCAAAATTAATTGAACCATAATCGCCATTCGCTGTAAAAGTTCCGTAACTGCCGGCATGAAGTGTCGATGTATCGCCGGTTACTTTAAAGGCTAAAGACTGCGACATGCTTATTTGTAAGTTAGTTTTAAGGGTATCTTTTGTGCGGGTGTCCGAATGTACATGAATAAGCCTGAACTGGCCGGTATAATTTCCATCAGGTATGGGTTGCGGCGCGTTTTTCTTTGTACCGCCACATCCTGCTGCCAATGTTGCCAATAATGGAAATAAGTACATCAATTTAAGTTTCATTTTAACAATGGTTTTATTGGTTACGTTAATTTTTCAATTAGCGCTACAAAATATTGGCTTTTAAATTTTCTTTGCCTCTTCCCAAAATATATCCATTTCTGCCAGGCTCATGTTTTGCAGCTGTTTGCCATTTTCAGCAGCCTTGCTCTCCAGGTACTGAAAACGTTTTATAAATTTACGATTTGTTTTCTCTAAAGCATCCTCAGGGTTGATATTTATAAACCTGGCATAATTTATCAGCGAAAAAAGTAGGTCGCCAAATTCGCCTTCAGCTTTGTCTCTATCAATGGCACTTTCATCTTCGGCATTAAACTCATTTTTAAATTCCTGCATTTCTTCTTCAACCTTGGCCCATACCTGGCTTTTTTCTTCCCAGTCAAAACCAACGCCCCGTGCTTTTTCCTGTATCCGCGATGCCTTTACCAATGCAGGCAATGACGCAGGTACGCCACCTAACACCGATTTATTTCCTTCCTTAAGCTTTATCTGCTCCCAGTTACGCTTCACATCATTTTCGTCCTGCACCTCAACATCGCTGTAGATATGCGGATGGCGGTTTACCAGTTTATCGCAAATGCCATTCAGCACATCTGTAATGTTAAAATCATTGGTTTCCGATGCTATCCTGGCATAAAAAACCAAATGCAGCATAATATCGCCGAGCTCCTTTTTTATCTCGGGCATGTCGGCGCTCAATATCGCATCCGAAAGTTCGTATGTTTCTTCAATTGTTAAATGGCGCAGGCTTTCAAGGGTTTGCTTTTTATCCCATGGGCAATTCAGGCGCAGGTCGTCCATAATGGTAAGTAACCTTGTAAAAGCAGTTTCGGGTGTTGATGCTGTAGATGGCGGTATTAATGGCATAAATTTTATTTGAGGTAAAAATAGTGTTTATGTTGGTAAGTCTGAAAGTTGGAAAAGCCAGAAGTGGGAGTGATGAAAAGTTTGAAAAATAAAAAGGGCTTTAGCCTAAATTCACAAATTACTAATAATTTGATTTTAGGTGATGAAAATTTAAATAACTTTAATTGAAGTTTTAAAAATGTAATCATGCCTGATCATAACCAAATTCTTTATGATATTGAAGTGCATTCTGTAGAAGGAATCAAAAGATACTTTGCAGAAGGCGGAAATCCGAATGATATTTTGCCGGATGGTACACCTCTTTTTAATACTATGATTGAGATGTACACCCGCGGCCCACGTTTTAAAGATTGTATTAAGGCTTTTATTGATGCCGGATTGAACTTTAATGATAAGGCCTTGCTGGCAGTTTTAGCCGATGATACAGCGGCACTTACAGCAATAATTGAACACGACAAAACAAAAACCTCCATAACTTATAACTTGTTTAATAATACCTATACACCCTTAACCGGAGGTACTTTGATGCATTTCTGTGCCGAATTTAACAGCCTTGCCTGTGCAAAGGTATTGCTGCAGTATGGGGCTGATATTAATGCGAAAGCAGCTATTGATCAACATGGCTTTGGCGGCCATACACCAATTTTTCATACGGTAAACCAAAATGGCAACAGCTCGGCAGATATGCTGTATTTTTTACTCGAAAACGCCGCCGACCTAAGCATAACAGTTAAAGGATTAATATGGGGCAAAGGATATGAATGGGAAACATTTATACCGGCAGTAAATCCTATTAGCTATGCCATGATGGGCTCGTTACCCCAGTTTCACCGTAAAGAAAAAACGATAACAGAAGTAGTAACCCTACTGATAAAACATGCTTTTGGTATTGAATACACCCCGCCAAATATTCCGAATGCATATTTGGTAAGAGGGTAGGTTGGTATTGTATTAAATTATTAACTTATTAACGCAAAATTAATTTCAAAGCCTTTACTTAGTAATAATTTAAAATGCAACTACTACAGTTTATGAAAAAAATATACCTCATACTTTTACTCCTAACTTTATTCATTGCCGTTAAGGCTCAAACCATAAACCCGCAGCTTTCAAATACATCAATTGCACAGCCACAGCCCTTTTTGTTTACAGTCAATACACTTAACCCCTCAGCAAGGGGCTGGAGTTTAAATTATTCTGGTGGGTATGGTCAGCACACAGTTACCCCGTTGGGTTATGACGGGGTGGATCAAAACGTCTCTGTAAAGGGATATCTTGGCGATAAATTCACATTAATAGCCTCAATGGGGGTAGGGTTTGGAACTAAAGGAACAATAAATAGTTTACAGCAAGCTGAAGTACTGCGCGATTTTATTGGCGGTAATTCTGTTGAGGGAATAAGGATAGGGGCGAGTTTAGGTTTCAGGCGTGAATTCAATAGTGATAAAGTAGCCTTAAGCCGAATAACCGCTGCTTTCGATAATCAACAATGGAAATTTGGCGCTAATGTGAGGTTTGAAAAAGCATTTGATAAAAACCGGGACGACCTGGACGTAATAAGCAGCTTAGGTGTCCACAGACAAATCAAAGGAGCATTTTTTGGCGGCTTTGAGGTTGTTGGACAGGACCTGGAAGGATTTTGGGAAAAGGATGAAGCCGAAGGTGGCGCACGTTTACTAATAGGGCCTTCATTAAACTATGTACCGTTTGCTTCGCGTTTTTCATTTACCTTATGCGGAGGGCCAATTATTTATGCCACCCGCAGTGTAACTGAATTAAATCAATTTCCAGTAAGAGAGCTGCCTACAAATAATGGTTTTACTATGAAATTTAATCTCGGGTTTAGATTTTAATTGTGAGATTGATCCCCCGCCCATCAAAATCAGCTTCATCATAAAGATCAGCTAAGCATCAGCGATTCTGTTTCACTGCTCTCAGCATCTCCCTTTTACCAGGTGCACCTGGTGCTTTCTCAACTTTGCAGCCCAAGGCTTTTACTGCTCGTTTCAGGTTGCCAGTAATAGCATAAGTAACAAACACACCTCCGGGTTTTAAATATTGTATGGTGTGGGCAATAGCAGCCTCGTTCCACATTTCAGGCTGATAGCTTACTGCAAAGGCATCAAAATAAATAATATCATATTGCCTGGGTGATTGAAAGTTTAACAGCTGACGGTCGGCTATTTGCAGTTGACAGTTTGCGCCTATGTTTACTTCACCTTTTAAAGCATCCGGATACTTAGCATTAAACTGCTGCCATAATTCTGCTGAAACATATTGCTCATATCCAGTTTGGCCAATCATTTCCTTTGTTAACGGATAGGCCTCAATCCCAGTATAATCCAGGCGGATACCTTTTTCAACGCACATATCTGCACTCAGCAAAAAATTCAGTCCGGTTCCAAAGCCGACTTCTAATATGGAAACAGGAGTCTCGATCGGAAACTTAACAGAAGCGCTTTCTAAAAAATATTGTAAACCCGAATTGAGAAACACGTGTTTGCTTTCCTGCAGTGCACCGTGCTTTGAGTGGTAGTTCTCGCCAACTTGCGGATTAAATATGGTGTTCGACCCATCAGCAGTTTTTACTATTTGCAGCTCGTTGCTCATGGTTTTATAATCAAACTATAAGGTTGGTAATTTTAATAAACCTACTCTACCATGGTCCATGGACTATCGACCATGGACTTAAAAAGCTATGAACTATGAACAGCTAACCTGTTTTTGTATTCAACCACAACTTCGCCCAGATCGTAAACAGGTACAGTTTTTATTTTACGCAAAATAATACTGGCCGCCGCCGCCGATCTGTAGCCCGCTGCGCAATGTACAACTATAGGTTTATTTGTTGGGATCTCATCTAGCCTTTCGCGCAATTCGGGCAATGGGATATCAATGGCCTGTTTAAATATCAAACCTTCAGCAATTTCATTTCTATTGCGTACATCAATCACCGTATAATTTTCCGGCTTTTGCATAAATTCAGTCAAATTCAGGTCGGGCAGGCTTTCTATTGCGGCAGCTGGTGTTAGTAAAGCAGCTTTTATATTTCGCTCGTAGCCTATTTTGGCCGCTTTTTTTATCATTATATCCAAAGCCTCGGTATTTGCCGCAATTAAATAAAATGATTCTCCCGGATTCACTATCGAACCCAACCAGGTTTCAAATTTTTCACCATCCTGAAGGTTGATCGATCCTTCTAAATGCCCTTTTCTAAATTCCTGTTTTGGGCGGGTATCAATAACCAGTATATTTTTCTCTAAACGAGAGTTACTATCAATCCTTAAAATTTTGCTGATGCTATCGTTAAACGATGGTGCGCCTTTTTTATTAAGCTCAACATCTTCTCCAAAATACTTAGGTACAAATGGCTGATCGGAAGTAAGCGTTTTAACAAACTGCAACTCATCCATCAGTTGCAAGGCATAATTCTCGCGTAATTCGCGGCCTATGGTACTTTGCAAATCAGGGCTCATGTTTTTTCCACACAATGAGCCAGGGCCATGTGCCGGATAAACCACTATACTATGTGGCAGTTTCATCAGCTTTTCGCGGGTAGAATGATACATTTGCTTTGCCAGTTCTTCCTTTTTGGCAGTAATGTTGCCAACGTTTTCGCGTAAGTCGGGGCGGCCAACATCTCCAACAAATAAGGTATCGCCCGTAAATAAGGCGGTTTCTTTTCCGTCCTCATTTTCAACCAGAATACAAATAGAGTCGGGCGAATGACCGGGTGTATTTATCGCCTTCAATTTTATATCATTCAGCGCTATAGTGTCGCCATCATCAAAGCTTTCATGCGGATACTCAGCACCTGTTAGCTTGCTGGTATAAATAACAGCCCCTGTAGTTTTATGGATCTCGAGGTGAGAGCTTACAAAATCGGCATGCGGGTGTGTTTCAATTACGCCCACAATATCGGCATCATGCTGTGCGGCAAATTCATAATATGGCTGCGGGTCGCGGGCAGGGTCAATAACGATCATCTTTCCAGTCCTGATCAGCGCATAAGAACCATGCGCCAGCCCCTTGTCGTAAAATTGTTGGATTATCATTTGGGTGCAAAGATAATGTTATTTCGGATTTCGGAATTTCGATTTCGAATTGTTGGTGTAATATGACGTTTAGTTAATCATTTCGGAATTCAGAAGTTTGATTTTCGCTATTATCTATTTGTTTTCAATGGTGTTCAACAAGGCTTCGCCGTTTCGGATTTAAATAATAGGATTGTTTCTATTGACAAAATGTCTTTATAACTTTCTCTTTTGGCGGCGATCTTCCATATTTCAATAAATTCCGCACTTAGCATTCCGACTTTCGCATTAAATCCGAAATCGAACATCCGAATTCCGAAATCGTCAAATCTCTTCTCTTTTTACCAGCAAAAACTCATCGCCGTCCAAAGGTAGGTAGCCATACTCATAACAAAAATGATAGGTTTTGCCATTCTGTGTTTGGTAACTGCGGGTATGGTATTCAAAATCAAAACCTTTTAATGCCATTTTTTTACGGGTTGTTTTAGTCTTGCCGCCCGGATTTAACTCCTCCAGTATTCGCCGGTTCCGGCGGAGGATGTTATTGATATTCCGTACTAAATTATAGCTGTTGCTGTTAAGCTGGTTATTATAATTATTGCGGCAAAGGTCGTTACAGAATTTTTTATCAGCCCTGCCATGCAGTACTGTGCCACAATCAAGGCATAATCTTTCTTCATTCATCAGTTAAAAGTAAGTAAAATATTATCCGTTTGCAAACGGTTACAAACGGAAGCTGTCGACTATAAGCGATTATTAACCGGGTAAGATTCCTGCCCTGCCACAACTTTGCATCGTCAACAAACAGAAACAAATTAAATTTTAACAACATGACTAATGCATTAAGAAACAGTGTACGCTTGGTGGGAAATCTGGGTACTGATCCCGAAGTAAAGAGCTTTGACAACAACAAACAATTAGCAAAATTTTCACTGGCAACAAACGAAACCTACAAAAATGATAAGGGCGAGCGTGTTACGGAAACACAGTGGCACAATTTGGTTGCATGGGGCAGCCAGGCAAAATTCATAGGCGATTACCTGAAAAAAGGTGATGAAGTTGCCATTGAAGGCAAGCTGACTAACAGAAACTGGATTGATAAAGATGGCACCAAACGCTATATGACCGAAGTGATAGTTAACGATTTTATAAAACTTAAAGGCTAAGTATAACCATGAAAAAGTATATAATAACAGCGCTCATTGCAATAGCAGCATTTAGTGTTAAAGCACAAAAACTTGAAAAACCGGTGATCGATAAGATCTCGGGCGATACAACATGGTTAGCAAAAGAGCAGACGCTGGCAAATCCATTCACTATTCCAGGCCATTTCCTGGCAGGCAATATTGTTAAAGGGAAAAATTATTGGGCGATATATTTTCATTTAAGAGATGGGTTGGACATACACTATTATGTTTCAAAGGGAGACAAGGCTATTATAAAATTTGCCGATGGCAAGCTTTTGGAAATTTTATCAATTTTCAATGCACATTCATCCATTATTCCTTATGCTACACCACCGGTAGCCGAAAGCTTTTTAGGTTTTGATTTACCAGAAGAAGCGATTTCCGCCCTTGAAAATGGTAAGATATCAGTAATAAGAATACAGACCTCCAAAGGTGATTTTGATTACGATATAAAGGATAGTAAATCTGAAATAATTAAGAAACAACTTGAATTAATAGCAAAGAAGTAAAAGAATGAAAAAAATAATTATAGTGGTGTTATGCGCAATGTCCTTAATAGCATGCCAAAAAAAATATTGCTGGAAATGCACCATTTATGAGTTAAATTCGGAAGGATCGTTTGATTTAACCAATCCGCACAACTCTACAGAATGCGATATGACCGAAGCTCAAATTAAGGCTTATGAAAAAAGCAATACAAAAAGCGTAAGGGTTTTTAATGGCAATAACTATCAGGAAAGCCCCGTGGAGATTACTCACTGTATGCAACAATAATAAACGGGGAAAGGTTTCAGTAAGAAACCCTTCCCCGTTGCTTTTTAATCAGGCTAATCAATCCCTGGTATTTATTTTTCTTCTTTCAAAAAAATCGTTTTTTCAACTATGGTATGAATTACCTCATCCAGTTCTCTTGCAGTAATTTCAATGTGGTTAATTATTTCCTTATTCATCGGGTTGTCCAATATACTACGGTCAAATAAGCTAACCAGCCCTAAAATGGTTGCTACCGGCCTCCTGATCTCGTGCGAGCTGATTGCAGCAATTTCCTGCAGCCTTTTATTCTGGTCTTTAACATGGTCCTGGTTTCTTTTATTTTCAATTAAAATACGCAGGATATTTGTTGTCCGTTCAATCATCTGCAACTCTTCCCGCTCAGGTTCGCGCTTTTTTGTATAGTAAACTGCGAAGGTGGCCAGCACATTTGAATTGTTTGAGCTTATAATAGGGGTAGACCAGCAAGCTTTAATTCCATAGGGAGATATTAGCGCCCTGTAATCATCCCATAGTGGGTCGGTTTCAATATCACTTACAATAACCTGGCTGCGATGATATGCTGCAGTGCCGCACGAACCAGCCTTAGGCCCGATAGTTGTTCCGTTTATTGCATTAATATATTCAGTTTCTAACCTCGGTGCGGCCAGGTGGTATAGCTTTTCCTGCAACTCATCTACTTCTAATACAGAGCTGATCATTTCCGGAAATATTTCTTCTATACCCTTAAGCAATTCGTTAACTGTTTGAGATAATGTATACAGCGAAGACGCATTTATTTCGAGCACTCTTTTTTCAAGTGCCAGTATAAGCCGTTGTTTTTTTATGCTCGTAATATCCCTTATAAAGATTGCTAATTCATTTTTATAAGGATAAATATTAACCCTTAACCATCTTTTATTAAAGGCATTAAAATATTGTATCTGGCTTGACGCATTTCCATTAAACGCTTTTTCTAACTCTGCTGTTACTGCATCCGTTAGCCCCAGATTGGTTAATTGCCTTAAATTGATATTTTTAAGTTGTTTGTGAGTTAACCCTGTTATTGCCTGAAAGGCAGGATTAAAATTAGCTACTTCCCAGGCCCCGTTAAGAATAAAGAAACCTTCGTTAAAGCTTTGTATAATATGCTGAATATTATCGGAGATGCGATCCTGTTCGGGTTTATCCTGGCTATCGGTCAAATTAATGCCCGTAGCATATATCAGTTCGTCATCCGGATTTAAGATTACTGACCATTTTATATTGTAATAACGTCCGTTTTTTGCTTTTATTCGGTTCTCATAACCGTGAATTTCGCTTTTAAAGGTCAGGTTTTTTAATAATGTTTCTCTTCTTCTCGTATCTGCAGGGTGTGAATAAATGCTGGTTTTTGTTCCTGAAAGCTCGGCTTCCGAATAGCCTAATGCCTCTCTGAACGATTTATTCGTATGGATGACGGTACCGTCCTTCTTCAGAACGCAAAAAAAATCGTTCGATTGGGAAAAAAGAAAAAACAGCCGAAGATCCATATCTTTCGAGACAAGGTGTTCATTTATAGTGGTATATAAAATTAAATAAAAATTCCCTACAATACCAAATAAATATACTACGGTGTGCTGGTAGCTACCGGTAATACTTTCCCGTTAAAAAATTTGTGACCTGTTACCGAGAAATCGGCAATATATTTTCCCATTTCAAAAGCCATAACCGACGATTGGTAACCCGGAAAGGCTTGTTCAAGCATTTCGGTTTGGGCCGACCCCAGCGCCAGGCAATTAACTTTAATTTCCTGTTCTGCCAGCTCGAGGGCAAGGCATTCGGTTAAAGTATGCAATGCAGCCTTGCTTGCTGAATAGGCCGACATGCCTGGAAATTTGGCGCTACCCTGAAAACCGCCCATACTGCCAATATTCAATATATGCGAGCCTTTAGGCATTAGATGAAGCAGTGCCTGGATAATGCGCACATGGCCAATATAGTTGCCTTGCAGCATTTCAACAAAATCCATTTCCTGTAATTGGGAGAACGGCTTGTTAATTAAAACTCCGGCGTTATTGATCAGCACATCAACCTTGCTGTCGAAATTGCTGCCGATAAACTGTTGCAGGCCGGAATAATCGTCGTGTACAATATCAAAAGCCAGGGCAAATATTTCAGCTTCGGGGTTTAAACCATGCGCTATTTCCAATAATCGTTCAAGCTTATCCTGAGACCTCGCCAGGGCAATTACTTTATGCTTGCCGGATAATATTAATTCAAGCACAGCTTCAAAACCTACGCCGCTGCTGGCGCCAGTAACAATGATGTTCATAAGTAGATACGTTGATCGGCCAATTTTACAAACAAATCGTTAAACAACCAATTTTTGCTCAACCGGATGTTTAATTAAATAAAATCCGTCGTTAATCAGCTTTTTACAGTCAGGCTGCTCAATTGCCTTTTGTTCAAGAAATCTTCTTATTTCTGTTGCAAGTTTCGTTTCAACACCTTCATGGTCTAATATTTCCAATATTTCTAAAGCGCAAAGCCAGTCATCATGATGATGCTTCTGGAGCATTGACCATACATTACCTAAAAAGCCAAAATCGCCACCATTTTGCCTCCGGTCTCTTACTTGTTGGTAAAGTTTATGCAGTTCTATTGTAGTGGCATCGTAAACAGCATGATGGGTAAGTGTGTTTGATTTATAAGGGATCTCCAAAAATTCTTCCTTATCTGCTGCGCCGCAAAAAACAGATATAATTTTTTCACCAACAGCCATATCATAAACACCCCATGAAGGATCGAACAATAGTTCGCCACCTTTACCCTTAACAGTGCAGTTGGTAAAGGTGATAAGCTGTGTTTTACCATGCGATGTATGAATTTCTTTTACCTCACCATTAACTGTTATACCGCTTTCAAAATGCAATTCGGCTGTTTTGCCCTGCTCAATGCCAAAGTAGTTCAGCTCCTCTATGCTTAAATTCTCTAAAGGCATTGCATGTTCTTTCAGTTTGCCTACAGGCGAGCTAAAACCATCTTTATGATAATCTTTACCATGGCCGTTGAGTTGTTTGTTATCTACCGAAAGTGCGGTTGGTCCTGTAGTTTTAATAAAAGATGGAACGCCTTTATCCTGTTTAAAATCGGTAAATGTGCCTGAAACCTGCAGGCCTGAACTGTAAACAGCTGTACAAGTGTTTTTACTGTCAATTGCTTTTTGTAAACCATAATTACCACCCTTTCTGAACGACATGGTATTTGCAAAAGTCTCCAGCACATCAATCAGGTTTTGAAACGTTGGGGTAACAAATAATTGCGGCTGTGTTTTGGTAATATCGTAAGTGTATTTTATGGCATCAATGGTATATGGTAACTTTTTGATATCACTTTGCATGCAGCTTACACTTTCGCCAATTGAGGATAACAGCCCGGCACCATAAATTTTAGGGGATTCCAAACTGCCGATAAGGCCGTACTCAACGGTCCACCAATGTAAACGACTCAATAGTGCCATTTCTGAAGGCTCACCCATGTTTTCCTGACGATGAGCAACCAAATCTTCTGCTTTTTTTATTTCATCTTCATCAGCATCCGGCATTTCTTTTAATATTGACAATGCGCGTATGGCTTCATACAATTCAAAATCCTGTGCCGAAAACATGGCTTTAGCGCCTATCGAACCAAAATAGCTCAGGTATTCATGATAATCTTTATCTGCAATAATGGGTGCATGCCCGGCAGACTCATGTATAATATCCGGAGCTGGGGTGTATTCAATATGTTTCAATTGGCGTATGTCGGCAGCAATAACCAAAACGCGGTAAGCCTGGTACTCCATAAACGCTGCAGGCGGTATAAAGCCATCAACGGTGACTGCTCCCCAGCCAATTTTGGCAAGCGCATCGTTCATTTCCTGCAAGCTCGGAATCTTTTCTATTGTTAATCCTGCTTTCTCAAGGCCGGGGATATATGGATAATAAGCAACATCTTTAAGGTAACTATAATTTTGCCGCATTACATAACGCCACACTGCATGATCAATGGGTGTGTAGTGATCATATTGCTGATCGACTATAAATTGTTTTAAATGCGCTGGCAACGCCGCTACCTGCGGGTTGCTAAAATCATTAAAATGGCCCATTAACTTTCAGGTTTATTTAGAAAACGTAAAATTAGGAAATTAGTTTAATTCCGGAATAAATAGATAGTGTATGAACGAGAAATTTACAAAATTATTGAGAAGTTACTGATTTGTAAACCGCAACAATTTATTTTAACTGCGTAAAAAACACAAATTAAATTTTGTTAAACATTGTCGGGGGCATTATTTATTTCTGCTTCAGCAGGCAGGCCTTCCTGTAACCTGCTTGGGCGGATAACATAATAGATGCCGAACAAAGCAACAATTAACGATATTACATAGATAGACGAGGGAAGAAATACAGCCAACCCTTTATCCATTGGAAATACATCTGATAATTTGGTGAAAATAGCCTCCCTTGCGCCAGCACCACCAGCAGTTATTGGAATAATAGCAGCAAGCGCCGAGATTAAGAATGACAGTAAGTATGGTGAAAATTTACCGCTGAAATCCTGGCCTAAAAGCACGCAAACTATCGCCATTAATTGCAGCGATTGTAAAAGCAAAGCTTTAGAGTGCGCCTCAAAAAAGTTCCTGGTATAGTCCCTGAAAAACTTGTAAGCCACGAAATAGTAAACTGCTGAACCTGCTACAAATATCCCAAGCGGGATACCAATATGAACGTCAATCTGAGGTATCAGGAATATCAGCGCAACAGTGATTAGCCCTATTGCCCAAAGACCGCTCAACCGATCGAACATAACAGCCCAAAATAACTTTTTAACAGGTATTTTATAGGTTTTATTCAACAGGTACATTTTGTAGCCATCTCCGCCAATCCCGCCCGGAAGCAGGAAGTTATAGAACAGCCCAAGAAAATAAAGCCTCAGGTTATACTTCCAGTTGAGCTTTAACCCTATCGACCTGAAGAAACTTAATAAACGCCAGGAAGAAACGATCATGGAGAAGAAATAGCAAACAAGCGCTGCAAACATCCACCAATAATTGGCTCGCAAAAGCCGGTATTTCAGCAAATGGATTGGCACCTTGCTAAAAACCCAAACAAGCAATGCTGTGGTTACGGCAACCTTTAAAATTGTCTTAACAACATTCCAAAGCCTTTGCTTGCGCGTTTTGGGTTTAATTTCTTCCTCAGCTTCGTTTACTATTGCCTGTTGAATATTAGTCATCGGTGCAAAGCTAAGAAAAAGGAAAGATTTGTTGATTAGCGAATAGTTAAATAGCGTTAATACACTTTTGCCTAAGCAAGCGATCAGGCTTTTTTATCCATTTTTTGTAAAATGTCCAATATCTTGTCAAGCTTATCAATTTCAATAGAGTTTAGTTTTTGTAACAACTCTTCTATTTCTTTTTTTGCTTCGCAGTTGGTGTGGTAATCTGCATCAGCCTGAGCGCGGTCACGTTCACTTTGACGGTTTTGGGCCATCATAATTATAGGGGCAGCATACGCTGCCTGGGTGCTAAAAAGCAGGTTGAGTAAAATATACGGATAAACATCCCAGTGATAGACAAAGCCTACCACATTGAGCGACATCCATAAAATAACAATAAGGGTTTGTATAATAATGAACCGCCAAGAACCCATTCCGTTTGCTACTTTGTCTGCCAGTCGCTGGCCAAATTCTAATGAGTCCTTGTGCATCTGGTGCCATGTTTTGTTATGTTCCATATAAGGGGATTTAATTTCTAATTTATCAGGCTAAATATAAATAAATTAACACACCAGCATAATAAGTTATCATTATTAAATTATAGGCAAAGGCTGAGATGAAAAAATATAATGAATAAGATTATGATAGAAGGCTGCGTAATTTCCTGCCTTTATGCTTGATGCATTCTTACCATAAATATTACATATTTCATTTTTATGATAAACTTTTATAGTTTAGGTTTGGGGATATTTACCTGCTAAAAAAGATTCTGCCCTGGTTACCTTTATAGCTATTAAATTGATTATTAAAAACACAGATAAATACAGTTCAGTATGCAAGATGACATGATCCTGGAAACCATATCGGTTACCAAAAACTATTTTGGCGATAAGTCTTCGGGAGTTAATAATGTAACCATATTTATTCCGAAAGGTAAAGTAACGGCCATTGTTGGCGAAAGCGGCAGCGGTAAAACTACTTTACTTAACTTATTATATGGTTTGTTGCAGCCTGACAGTGGCGAGGTTTTTTTTAAGGAAGAACGTATTTTAAAACGTGAGGAAAAACTTCAGCCAGCCCACGAGGCTATGCGCCTGGTCACCCAAAATAATCAGGATATGGATATGGAAGCAACTGTATGGGAAAGTGTGAGATCGGGGTTGCGAACTACTGAACTGAATTCGGAATTCGAAGAAAAAAAAATAACCGACTCGTTAAATATGCTCGACATATTGCCGCTTAAAGATCAGCCATTCGGCAAATTAAGCGGGGGAGAGAAACAGCGGGTTACTATTGCGAAAGCGCTGATAAGCAAGCCAGAAGTTATTTTGCTGGATGAGCCATTTAACCAGGTTGATGCTACCTATCGAGAAGGTTTACAGCACGATATAAGATATATTGTAAAAGAGTGGGGAGTAACGATCGTTCTGGTATCGCACGACCCGGCCGAAATATTATCAATGGCCGATGAACTGATTGTTTTAAAAGAGGGGGAAATTGTTGAGAATGGCAGCCCCGAAGAGCTTTATAACACACCAAAGCTTTTATATACTGCACAAATACTGGCCAGTAGCAGCCAGCTAACATCTGCCGAGGCAAAAAGCTGCGGTATTAAAAGCAAAAGGGGAACAGTTGTTATTTACTCAGAGCATGTTAAAATTGGTAAAGGCTTTGGCAATAAATGGACAGTTAAGCAAATATTGTTCAAAGGCTTTTTTGAAGAACTTATAATTGAGCGCGAAGGCGTTATTTTACGGGCTAATAACTATAACAAAGGAAAATACGATATAGGCAGCAAGATCAGCATCAGTATTGAAGATTACTTTGAATTTGGCAAATGGGAAACACCAGTGCGCTCATTGCCGAAGGATTTGTAGGTTATAAGAAAATAAAATAATAAAATTGTCATTGCGAGCGATAGCGCGGCAATCTCGTAGCTATACAAAGCGAACTTTACAGAGCGTTTACGCATTACTACGAGATTGCTTCGTCGTTCCTCCTCGCAATGACAATTCTATTTAAATAGCTAAGAAATTCGAAAGGCTCGCGAAGTTTGACCCCCGCAAGCCTTTACTTTGTAATTAACTTAACTTATTCAACAAGATCTAATTCACGCAATTTAACCGCTTTTTCTTTTCTGTATTTTGCAAGATTAATCAACAGTACACTACCTAAAATGATAAACAGCCCTGCAAACTGTATGAAAGAAATATTTTCTCCTGCAAACACAACACCCAGGATAACTGCTATAACCGGATTAACATAGGCATAAGTGCTCACCTGTGTTGCAGACCGAACTTGTAATAACCAAACATATGCGCTGAATGCAGCAATTGAGCCAAAAATTACAAGATAAAGTACAGCCAGCCAGCTTGTGGTTTGAATGGAGTGAAAGTTTAAACCATTATATTCATTATGGATAAAGCTAACCGGAATATACACAAAACCCGCACTTAGCATTTGCCACGCCGTGCTTACAATTGCCGAGCCTGATGTGGGCCTGTGTTTTGAAAATAAGGAACCGCCCGCCCATGAGATGGTACCTATAAGCAATAGCAGCATCCATGGTAATTTTGAGGCGCCTCCACCTGAAAATATGTTACCTATCTGTTCGCCAAATAGCAATATTACCCCAACAAAACCAATTATCAACCCAGCTATTGTAGCTTTATTCTTTAAGTTGATGCCCCAGTTTGGTTTATCAAGCAGCACAAACCATATTGGTGCCGATGATACGAGGATAGCAACCATGGCGCTTGGCAGGGTTTTCTCCGACCATATTACAATACCATTTGCAACAAACAGTAAAAGAATCCCTGTAACCGCGGCGTTTATAACATCTCTTTTCACAAAGATCTTTTCGCCTTTAATCACACACCAGCCCATCATTAGTAACCCGGCTATCGTGAAGCGGATGGCGCCCAGTAAAAACGGCGGCATACCACCCTGTTCGGCAATTCGTATAAAAAAATAGGTAGAGCCCCATACAACATAAACTGTTGCAAAAGCAATAATTACCAATAGCGGTGATGCTGGTTTTTGTAGAGTGGTTGACATGATTTATTTATTTTTCGGGTATAACTAATTGTTGTTGTTCTTTTACCGTTTCGAGCACTATTGTGGTTCGTGTGCCTAAAAGGTTGGGTATTTTGCTGAATTCGTTACGCATCAGGTGCATTAATGAAGCTGCATCATAAGTGCGTACCTTTACCAGGTAGCAATCGTCGCCGGCTACGTGGTGTACTTCCTGTACTTCCGGAATTTTTGCTAATGCTTTTGCAGTATCATTACATCCTGGCGTATCAGCAGCTTTCATGAAAATGAAGGCAAGCATTTTTTGTTGCAATGCTTCGGGGTTTATGCGAGTGGTATATTGGCGGATAACATTTTTTTGCTCCAATTTTTTTACCCGCTCCAACATAGCAGAAGGGGCCATGCCCAGCTCGCGTGCCAGGTCGGCATTGCTGATGCGGGCATTATCCTGCATCAATCGCAAAATGTGCAGATCTGTTTTGTCCAGTACGATCTCTGTTTCATTAATCATACTATAAAAATACATAATTATCGAATTATATTCCAAATTTTAGTTAAAAAATGAATTTAATTCTACAAATGTGTCTTATGTCAGAAAACTATAAATGAGCGTTCTGAGGAAAAACGCTGAATAAGTCTCGAAGTTGAATACCTAAATCAGGCCTGTTTCTTCAATGTAATTACGGTAATTTCCGGCCAGATCCCCAGCCTTCCCGAGAAAGCTAAAAAACCAAAACCCCGGTTAACATACAGGTAACGATTTTTCTCATTCACTAATCCCGCCCAATCGAGATAGCGGTATTGTACAGGGCTCCATCTGAAACCGGCTGTTTCCACACCAAATTGCGCACCATGAGTATGGCCTGATAACGTTAAATGAATAGTTGTTGGGTTGTACCTCACCTTTTCCTCCCAGTGGGTAGGGTCGTGCGAGAGCAGTATTTTAAAAGCATCTTTATCAACACCTCTTAAAGCTTTGTTAAGATCACCCATTTGAATAAATCCCTTACCCCAGTTTTGTACACCAATAAGTGAGATCTTTTGACCACCTTTTTCAATCTCAATGTTTTCGTCGAGCATCAGTCTGTAGCCAAGTGCTTTATGATGTTCTTTTAACTTATCAAGATTGGCCGCTTTTTCAGCCTCGCTGG
>JABDFZ010000061.1 GCA_013286325.1 Bacteroidota bacterium
TAAATTCATGCGGAAGGAAGAGATGGAGTTTATTGGCGGTACCGATAAAATAAAACAACTGTATGTTTGCTGGTGCGCCAAAGAAGCTGTTTACAAGTGTTTCGGTCAAAAGGAGGTATCATTTGCCGACAATATTTTATTGGAGCCTTTCAACTTTGAAGGGCATGGCTGGGTAAATGCAACCCTGCGTAAAGGTGAAACAGATATTAAGTACGACGTTGGCTACCTGCAATACCAGGATTATATGGTTGGGTATGTAAAAGGATAAGCAGATGAAGAATAAACAGGTAATTTTTAAAGACTGGGGGCTTATTGATTATAAAGAAGCCTGGGACAAACAGGAAGCACTGTTTGCCGATACCGTAAGGGAAAAGATTGAGATACGAAACAGAGAGGTTGCTATTGCAGACAGCAGTAATACCGGGCATACTTATGATCAGTGTGTTACAGCCGAAACACTGAACTATTTAATTTTCTGCGAACACCCGCACGTATATACCCTTGGCAAAAGCGGCAAACCCGAACATTTGCTTTTGGATGAACAGGGGTTAAAAGAAAAAAATGCCGTTTATTATCCTATTAATCGTGGCGGCGATATTACCTATCATGGGCCGGGGCAAATTGTATCATATCCAATACTCGATCTTGATAATTTTTTTACCGATATTCATCTTTACCTGCGCACTTTGGAAGAAGCTGTAATATTAACTCTTGCTGATTATGGCTTAAAAGCAGGCAGGTATCCGGGTTATACCGGTGTTTGGTTCGATGCCGATAATGAAAATGCCAGAAAGATCTGTGCACTGGGTGTGCGTTGTAGCCGATGGGTAACCATGCACGGGCTGGCCTTTAATGTGAATACCGATCTGGATTATTTTAAAAATATAGTGCCATGCGGTATTGACGATAAGGATGTAACCAGCATGCAACGCGAGTTGGGGCATGAGGTTAATATTAATGAAGTAAAAGAAATCTTAAAACATCATATTTCCGTATTGTTTAATATGGAGATGATGTTATGAAAACAATACAGCTTATTTTAATTGCCATAACCGCCTTATCAGGCTGTGCTAAAAAGGCTGAAACTGCTGCCCCATTTAAACCCGATACAACTGTAACTAATAAACCTATGTCAAAACCGGTTACTTATCTTGCCTTAGGCGATTCATATACCATCGGCGAAGCTGTACCCCAAAGCCAGTCATATCCATATCAGCTTAAAGATCTGTTAAACTTTTATAATCTTAATGTACAGTCTCCCGATATAATAGCTGTAACCGGCTGGACAACTGATAATTTAATAGCTGCCATTAGCCAAAGCGCTTTTAAGGATAACAAGTATGACTTTGTTACTTTACTGATAGGTGTTAATGATCAGTATCAGCGTTTAAGCAAGGATAATTACCGCACCAAATTTGCGCAGGTTTTACATACAGCAATAAATTTTGCAAGGGGTGATACAAGCAGAGTATTTGTACTGTCTATCCCCGATTGGGGCGTAACTCCTTTTGCTGCAGGACAGGATAATATTATTGGCCCCGATATTGATCAGTTTAATACCATTAACCGGGAGGAAACAGAAAAAGCCCACGTTTTTAATTACGTCGATATAACAGCCATATCAAGGCAGGCAGCAACCGACCCGGCTTTAATTGCTCCCGATGGTTTGCATCCATCAGGTAAAATGTACCAGCAATGGATACAGTTGTTGGGGCCTTTAGTTAAGCAAAGACTGGAAAAAAAGTAATTTATTTTTATATAATAGGGTTATTTGTTTACCCAATCCGAATATTTTGTTTCCTCAGGTGCATCTGTTTCGCTTTCAAAAAATAAACGGAAACCGTCGGGGTCAGTAACCAGTATTTCCCATAAACCGTTTCCAACCATAGGTTCACTTACGTCAATTCCCTTTCCTTTAAATTCATGATATAAGGCTATAGAATCCTTACAAGTGAAATTAATTGAAACCCCGGTACCTTTCTTGTTTTCTGCGAAAACTGTAGCCTGTTTTCCTTCTTTTGCATGTTCCTGCAGCATTATTGAGGCTTTACCAAGTTGTAACCAGCACCATTCAATTCTGCCTCTTGGCTCCCATTTGCTCTTCAATTCAAAACCAAGTCCTTTTATATAAAAAGCGAGCGATACTGCCATATCCGCTACCCAAAAAAACGGGACGGCTTGTTGTACATTAAATTCATTTGTTTCCATTTCCTTTACTTTTCGAAGCAATTTCTTCAATGGCCCTTACTAATTTATTCAGATCAGGAAGTGTAGTGTAAACATGTGGTGTAACCCTCACGCAGTGGATGTTCTCCCAGTTTATACCAACAGTATGTATTTTATAATCCGTAAAAAGTGCACTGTCTAATTCCCCGGCAGTCATGCCATCAACACTTACACCGCAAATGGCACATGAATACTTAGCATTTAACGACGTATGTAGTTTAACCTTTGGAATCTGCTGAACTTTTGAGGCCCAGTAGTTTTTCAGGTATCTTATCCGCTCTTCTTTTCGTTTGCTGCCGATACCTTCATGAAAGTTAATGGCTTCCCCTATTCCCTGTTCAATCGGAAAGCTCCGGGTACCTAATTCTTCAAATTTTCTGATGTCCTTGCTATGGGGTTCACCGCTGCTGGGCAATGGCCATACTTTTTCTATCTTTTCTTTTTTTACCCACATCATACCACTACCAATGGGGGCAGACAGGAACTTATGCAGACTTGTACCAAAATAATCACAATGCAGGTCAGGTATCTTAAAATCAAGCAGGCCGAAAGAGTGCGCACCATCAACAATCACTTCAATTCCTTTGGCATGTGCCATATCGCAGATTTTTCGTACAGGCAATATCTGGCCAACCCAATTAATCATGTGGGTAACATGCAATAATTTTGTTTTAGGGGTGATAGCATCTTCAAAAGCCTTAACAATTTGCTCATCATCCTCAATCGGAAACTCAAAACTGATCTGTTTATAAACAACTCCTTCACGTAAAGCCCTTTGCTTGTAAGCCTGTACCATATGCGGGTAATCCTGTTTGGTACCTACTACTTCATCACCGCTTTTTAAGTCAAGCCCTAATATTATTGTATTCAATGCTTCGGTAGCATTCCTGTTAATGGCAATTTCTTCAGGAAGAGTCCCGGCTAAGGCTGCCAGTTTTTCCCGGAGTGGTTCCCGGCCCTGATCGAGTATCCGCCACATAAAATAAGAGGGGCCTTCGTTAGCCAGTTGGTTAAACCGCTCAACTGCCTGCTGCACCACCAATGGTGATGGAGATACACCACCATTATTAAGGTTAATGATGCTGGGGTTTACCGTATATGACCGCTGTATCACGCTCCAGTAATCTTCATCCTCTGCTACTTGTTCGGCGCTAAGGTGATTTATCTTTTGCGATGCCCGTTGCCAGTCGGCAGCATGCACCTGGTTAAAAAGGCTGTTCACAGAAAAAGCCCCGGCAAGGGTTGCAGCCTGTTTTAAGAAAACACGGCGGTCATTCGTCATCATAAACGAATTTAAGTGTTTCTACTAAAATAAAGAATAGTTAAGCTACAGTTTAATGTATTGCTGAAACTATTATTATAATCCCATAAACCAAAGTAGAGCTAAAATCTGGCATCAGCTGGTTCGGATAGCAAAGTCCTGGCTTAAAGCACTAACTTTCATAGAATCAGCCGCAGTAGGGAGTTTTCTTTGGTTACAGGTTTTTAACATTCCGGCAAACTGATAGGAATATTAATAGCCAATCCCCCATCAGATGTTTCTTTATATTTCGAGTTCATATCCAGCGCGGTTTGCCACATAGTTTTAACAACAGCATCCAAACTTACTTTAGCATTGTCGGGGTTGGTTTGTAGTGCCAGTTGCGATGCGGTTATAGCTTTTATCGCGCCCATGGTATTACGCTCAATACACGGAACTTGCACAAGGCCGCCAATAGGGTCGCAGGTCATGCCGAGGTGATGTTCCATGGCAATTTCTGCAGCCATTAATACCTGTCGCTGTGTTCCGCCTAAACATTCGGTAAGCGCCGCTGCAGCCATTGCTGATGATACGCCAATCTCTGCCTGGCAACCACCCATTGCAGCAGATATGGTAGCGCCTTTTTTAAAGATGCTCCCGATCTCCGAGGCGGTGAGTAAAAATTGCACAATCCGCTCATTGGAAAATCCATCACAAAAAACAATATAATATTGCAGCACTGCTGGAATAACACCAGCGGCACCGTTGGTTGGCGCAGTTACAACTCTACCAAAAGAAGCGTTTTCCTCATTAACCGCCAGGGCAAAACAGCTTACCCAATCCAGCGTATTTTGAAAACCATTACCTGTATTCCTGATAGCGGCTACCCATTCGTCGAAGTTATTATAGGTATGGTTGCCGATCAATCTTTTATTAAGACTGGCCGCGCGGCGGGGCAACATTAAGCCCTCCCGGTAACCAGCCCTGGGTGTGGCAGCCCCGGTAGATACATTCTTTTAACGAGTTAAAAATATTTGATAACCCCTGCAATGTTTCCTGTTCGCTGCGCCAGGCAAGCTCATTTTCCATCACCACTTCCGATATTTTAAGCCCGGTTTTAATACACCAGTGGAGCAGGTTACTGGCAGTATCTATTGGGAAAGGTAAATCTGCTTCAGCTTTGGGTTGATCTTGTCCACCTTCGGTTACAACAAATCCACCACCTATGGAATAGTATGTTTCTGATACTGCAGTACCATTATTTAAAAATGCCTGGAAGGTTACCGCGTTGGGATGATAAGGCAGACTTTCATTAAACAGAAAAAGCAGGTCATCATTTGCAAAAAACTCAACTTCTTTTTTTCCTCCAAGTACAAGCTTATGCGAATTCCTGATATCATCAGTTTTAGGGCCAACCTGGTTAACAGCAAAAGTTACTGGGTCATCGCCGCTTAAACCTAAAAGTATAGCTATATCAGTACCGTGCCCTTTGCCAGTTTTGGCTAAAGAGCCGTATAACAAAATTTTTACACCTGTTACTAATTGTAAAACATCTTTCTGCTCAAGCAATTGTACAAATTGCTGTGCTGCCCGCCAGGGGCCTAATGTATGTGAGCTGGATGGGCCTATGCCTATTTTAAATATATCAAATACAGAAATTTGTTCGCGTTTCATTAAGTGCAAACTTACAATAACAATGCGTTATTATAATTTCCAAGTTATTGGTTTTTAAATTATTTTCTTCATATTTAAGCAATTAAATCACTTAAAAACTTATTAAACCTCTTACACAATGCAAAATTACGACATCGATCCAAATTCAGGCGGCGCTATAGCTGCTTTTTTTGCCATTATTATGGCCATGTTAATTCCAATTATAATTGTTTCGATAATTGTAATAATTGGTAAATGGAAAATCTACACCAAAGCCGGTAAACCAGGATGGGCATCTATTATCCCTATATACAGCACTATAGTGTTGATGGAAATTGTAGGAAAACCTATTTGGTGGATATTCCTGTTTTTAATTCCATGCGTTAACATAGTTTTCCTTATCTGGACAATTAACCTGCTAAGCAAAAGCTTCGGACAAAGTGAAGGTTTTACAGTCGGATTGATTTTTTTGAGCTTTATTTTCTACCCTATCCTTGGCTTTGGTAATTATCAATACCTGGGTCCTGCCGGCGCCGGCCCACTCGGAATGAGGCCAAACGATCCGTTTAATTCTTCAAATTATAACGATCCGTTTAGTAATTCAAACCCTCCTAATAACCCCAATCCTCCGCAAGCTTAATGCTGATTGAATGTAGTATTGGATTAAATATATTTTGCAGCCAGTTAGTCTTTATCAACTGGCTGCAAAATCATTTACTACGTTGCCCTTTTAAATATTTAACAGGGATTGATTGTCCCGGATGCGGTTTTCAACGTTCAGTTCTGGCACTTATACAGGGCGATATCCATAAAAGCTTTATGCTTTACCCTGCTACAATACCTCTTTTATTATTTTTTGCATACGGGCTCACTGATAAATATTTTAAGCTCGATACCTCAAAAAACGTTATTAAAAAAACGCTTTTTATAGTAATCGGTTCTGTTATATTAATAAGCTATGGCATTAAACTGTGGAGCATATATACCTATTACAAGGCATCTGCCTGAGCTGTAATGTGGCTATAGTCTTTTATAATAGTTTGTAAAAAAAGCAAACTGTTCATTTGACCAGGAGGAGTAACCAATAAGTGTGCTTTTACCTTTTCGGCCATGGTATAAACAATTGTAGTATTACCGGTTTTAAAATAGTTATTTATCACTTCGTGTATAAGTGCTATGTCGCGGTCATTTAACTGGCTTACCTGCGAAAACAATGGCTGGTAAGTATTTTCTACCTCCGGGAAAGCAATGTTGTTCATTTTGGTACGCGGTACAGTACGGATCAATACTGTCCCTGCAACAATATCACCAATTCGTTGCCCGTTGTCGCTCATTGCAGCGGTAATTAAAGCCCCTAATCCTGCGGTCAGCGAAAAATCAACCAGGCGGAATAACCAACGAAGCAAATATTGGCTAAATTTAGGCCTTGCACCATCTAAGCTGATCACCTTTATTTTCATCACCCTTTTTCCGAGGCTTTGCCCGTTGAAAAACACCTCGCAAAGCAGATCATAAAAAACAAAGATTATCCCCAATATTATAAAGTATGCACCGATGCCGAAATTAGAGAGGTATGGAATTGCGAACATAGCAGCAAACAGGAAAGGCAGGAAAACAGCAAAGTCAATTAACCGGGCTAATATTCGTTCTCCAAGGCCGCCAATTTCATAGTCTATATCAATATTCTGGGCGGTTTGTACGGTAATTATTTCCATCTTTAACAAATATAAATTTGTTATTTATAAATTGATTGCAGTTTTAAAATTTGTGACTATTTTAAACAAAAAATAACAGCATAGAAAAATGCGCGAAGCCCTGTTTATAAAACAAAACACGCAGAAGTGGAAAGATTATGAAAACCTAAAGACCAAAGGCCCTGATGAGCTTGCTGAATCCTTTATAAGCATAACCGACGACCTTGCTTACGCTAAAACATTCTATCCAAAATCAAACACCACCAAATACCTAAACGGGCTTGCAGCTGCCTTTCATCAGTCGATCTATAAAAACAAGAAAGAGAAAACCAGCAGGTTTATTACTTTCTGGAAATACGAACTACCGTTGATATTTTATAAGCACCGGAAACCGCTGTTATATTCGTTTTTGTTTTTTATTGTCTTCAGCCTTATGGGCGCACTTTCTGCCAAATACGATAACAGCTTTGTGCGTTTAATAATGGGTGATGATTATGTAAACATGACTAATGAAAACATCTCAAAAGGCGACCCTTTCGGAGTATATAAGCAAGGCGGATCGCTATTAATGTTTATTGGTATTGCTGCAAATAATATAAAAGTTGAGCTCGTAACATTCGTTATGGGTATCTTTCTTTCTATCGGAAGCATTTACCAGTTAATGGTTAATGGTGTTATGATGGGTTCATTCCAATATTATTTTTTCAGCAAAGGGCTTGGCTGGCAATCCATACTGGTAATCTGGATCCATGGGACTTTAGAAATATCTGCCATAATAATTGCCGGCGGCGCAGGTTTAATATTGGGCAATAGTCTGCTTTTCCCAAAAACATATAAAAGAATAGTATCGCTAAAAAACGGCGCGAAGGATGGTTTGAAAATAGCTATCGGTTTAATACCTATATTTTTAACCGCTGCGTTTTTTGAAAGCTTTGTTACACGGCATACCGGAATGCCGGTTTGGCTAAGCCTTTCAATTTTAATAGCATCGTTATTATTTATTGTATGGTACGTAATACTATACCCGGCATACCTTAACCGGAAATTTAATCACAATAATATAATTGTTAATGAAACAACCTATTGAGCTAAGAAAGGTACGTGACTTTGGCCAGTTAGTGAATGACAGCTTTACCTTTTTAAAAGAAAACTTTAAAGCGTTATTTATTCCGCTCCTGGTTATATGTGGCTTTTTTATCGTATTGGGTACCATTGGTACTGCATTTACATATCTGAAAAAGAGCGATATGTATAGTGCCAACTATGATGACTATAGCAATAAAAATATTCAATACCTTATTAGTTTACTTATAAGCACCCTGATTTTAATTATAACCCAGGCATGCATCCACCTTGTTACTATATGTTATATTTCCGTTTACCTTCAAAAAGGTAACGTTCAACCAGTTTTTGCGGAGGTGTGGGGTTATTTTAGATATTATTTTTTCAGAGTATTGTGGGCCAGTATTGTAGTAACGCTGCTATTCCTTTTGGGGTTTGTGTTATGCTTTATCCCTGGAATTTATCTGATGCCTATTCTGTATCTTATCATTCCTATTATAGTTATTGAAAACTCTTCGTTTAGCTATGCCTTTAATAAAAGTTTCAGGATAATTAAGGAAAATTGGTGGGTTGTATTTGGGGTTATTTTTATAATGTCGCTAATCGTTAGCATGTCGAGTTCATTTGCCAGTCTTCCGTTAACCCTTATCACTACAGGGAGCAAGTTTATATCCCTTAAGAGTTTTAAACTACCAGTTATCATTTTTTTCAGCATCCTTCACAGTATATTGATGCTTGCTTACTGCTTGCCTTCTATTGCTATATGTCTTTGTTACTTTAATCTCGACGAACAAAAAGATGGATCAGGGTTGCTGGACAGGATTGAAAAATTCGGAAAGAGAGATGATGATAATCCTGCCTTACCAATTGAGGAATATTAAGTTTATGCAAAGGCTGTCTATAATTTTCTTTACCCTGATAATTACGTTCTTTTTATTAAGTAACGCATTTGCTGCATCTAAAAAAACGCCTTTAAAATTACATCCCGATACATCAAAAATTGAGGTTAAACATTTTAATAAACAGGCATTAGATAAATATAAGGCTGATAAAGATTTTAACTATAATGGTGAAGCCATAGGTAAACCTTCTCTTTGGGAAGTGTTTTGGTCGTGGTTATGGCATAAAATTTCAGGCTTATTCAATCGCATACCTTATAGCGGCGATATTTTAGAGTATCTTTTTATAGGGCTTAGTGTTGCATTTTTAGCATATATCATATTTAAATCGCTCGGGATAGATCCAATCAGGTTATGGCGTGGCGAAGCAAAAAAAGTAAATATTCCTTACAGTGAATCGCTCGAAAATATTCATGAAATAAATTTTGATGAGGAAATTGAAAGGGCCGTTGCACAGCATAATTACAGGATTGCAGTGAGGCTGCTTTATTTAAGATGCTTAAAACAATTAAGCGATAAGGATTTGATAAAATGGCAAATTGACAAAACCAATTCGGCCTATCTGTATGAATTAACAAACCCTGAACAAGTGCAAACCTTCGGGTTGCTTACCAGGCAATTTGAATATGTTTGGTATGGCAATTTTTCAATTAACAAACAGGCTTTTACCAATATCGACCTGCTTTTTCAAAACTTTAAAAAGCAACTGCCATGAAGGGTTTGAAATTATATCTGATAGTTGCTGCAATTTTACTCATCATTTATGTTGTTGCACAGGTTAACCGGCCCAAAGCCATTGACTGGACAGAGACGTTAAACGACAAAGCAAAAGCCCCATTCGGCACGTATGTATTATTTAGCCGCCTGCACGATCTTTTTCCGGGCTCGGGTACAGTCCCTTATCGTCAACCTGTCTATAATGTAATAGCCGAAGATTCTGTTAAGCAATCGTCTTATATAATTATTTGCCAGGGCATTGAGCTCTCGGAGCCTGATTATGGTCAACTTATAAAATATATAAAACAAGGTAATGATGTTTTTATAGCGGCAGAATATTATGGCAAATTGATTGGTAAAAACCTGGACATTAAAACAATTGATTATTATCAATTTGGCAAAGCAATAAACAATGTAAATTTTCTGAGTCCGTACTTGAACCCCAAGCATCATTTTGCTGTTGATAAGGGCACAGGCAGTTGTTACTTTACAAAATTTGATACTTTAAATGCAGTTGTATTGGGTGAGAATATTAATCACCAGGCTAATTTTATTAAATATTCATTTGGTAAAGGCAATTTATACTTGTCAGCTAATCCAAAACTTTTCAGCAATTACAGTCTCCTTAAACCTGTAGGGGCAGCTTATGCCGCAACATCCCTATCTTTTGTGAAAAATACCCGGAAAATAATCTGGGACGAATATTATACGCAGGGTGACACAGGCGGCGATTCGCCTATGCGTTTATTCCTCAGTAACGAAACTTTACAATGGGCCTATTATATCACATTGTTCAGTCTGTTGATTTTTGTATTATTCGAAATTAAACGAAGGCAGCGCATTATACCTGTAATTGAGCCTTTAAAAAATTCGACTTTAGATTTTGTGAATGTTGTTGGCCAGGTATATTATGAAAAACGGAACAATGCTAATATAGCCCATAAAACTATTCTCTATCTTTTAAGCTATCTGCGGGATGAGTACCAGGTAAAAACCAGTAAAACTGATGATGAATTTAAAGAAAAGCTTATTGCCAAATTAGGGCTCGAAAGTTCTTTTGCAGGCGATTTGGTTAACTATATCAACTACATTAATGTACAGGAACATGTTACTGACAGGGAATTAATTGAATTAAATAAACTGATAGAAAAATTTTATAATCAATCCAGATAATCATGGAAGACGAAATATTTGAACAAAGAACTGATCTTGGCAAACTGAATACAGCCGTTGAGCAAATTAAAGCCACCCTTGCAAAGATAATTGTAGGGCAGCAAGGCAGCATTGATCTGCTCATTGCCGGAATACTTGCAGATGGGCATATATTGATTGAAGGTGTACCGGGTGTGGCCAAAACATTAACCGCAAAACTGATCGCAAAATCAATTGAGGCTAAATATTCCCGCATACAGTTCACGCCCGATTTAATGCCATCGGATATTTTGGGCACTTCAGTGTTCAATCCAAAAACTACTGAGTTTGAATTTAAATCCGGACCAATTTTCGGTAATATTATACTGATAGACGAAATTAACCGTGCGCCAGCTAAAACACAATCGGCATTGTTCGAAGTAATGGAAGAACGCCAGCTTACTATTGACGGCCAAACCTATAAAATGGAAGAACCGTTTATTGTGCTGGCAACTCAAAACCCTGTTGAGCACGAAGGTACCTACCGTTTACCCGAAGCCCAGTTGGATCGCTTTTTATTTAAGATCGAAATCCAGTATCCAACACTTGATGAGGAGATAGCAATTATCACGCAACAGCATCAGCAAAAAACGTCTGATCAGCTTAGCCATATCAGTCCGGTATTATCGGTACAGGATATTGTTTCGCTTCGTCAGCAGGTAAAAGGGTTTCATGTGGAAGATAAGTTATTGGCTTATACAGCTAAGATCATTCATGAAAGCCGTAACAATAAATCGTTATACCTGGGTGGTTCCCCACGTGCATCGCTTGCCATAATAAATGCAGCTAAAGCACTGGCGGCAATTAAAGGCCGCGATTTTGTAACACCAGATGATATAACCCATGTTGCCGCACCTGTTTTAAGGCACCGTATTATGCTTACACCCGATAAGGAAATGGAAGGGGTTACACCAGATGACGTAATAGCACAGATCATCCAGAAAATTGAAGTGCCCAGGTAGGGTTAGAGATTAGTTAATTTGAGATCAGAGATTAGGCTGAACGGCTTGTAAAAGTTATTTAACATTAAGTGAAGAAAGTTTTTAGCTTATTTTATAAAAACCTGTTTTTAACCAACCGCCTTTTTATGGGGCTTGGCGGCTGCGTGGTGCTGTTTATGCTTGCTTTCTTTTTTCCCTGGCTTGGCGTAATCCCCCAACTGGTGTTCTATACATTGGTACTGCTTATTAGCATCGATATTATAATGCTGTATAAAACCAAAAAAGGAATATTTGCTAAACGACATGCACCGGAACGTTTAAGCAACAGCGACGATAATGAGTTGGGTATTTATATAGAGAATTGGTATCCTTTAAATATTAATATCGGCATAATTGACGAAATACCGTTTCAGTTTCAAAAAAGGGATGTGTGGTTTAAAACGTTTTTAAAACCCGGTCAGCGAAAACGAATCAATTATACCTTGAGGCCAACCCGCCGTGGCGAATATGAATTTGGAGCTATCAGGGTTTATGTAATGTCGCCGTTGGCGCTTATAAGACGGCGGTATAATTGCAGCCAGGGCGAAACTCTTCCGGTTTATCCTTCATTTTTACAAATGCGTAAATATGAGCTGATGGCTATATCAAATAACCTGTCAGAGATCGGCATAAAAAAAATACGCAGACTTGGCCACAGCCTCGAATTTGAACAGGTAAAAAACTACGTTCAGGGCGATGATTACCGTACTATAAACTGGAAGGCAACAGCCCGTCGCGGCAGTTTAATGACCAACTCGTATACTGATGAAAAGGCACAGCACGTGTATTGTGTGATAGATAAATCAAGATCGATGAAAATGCCTTTTGAGGGTTTAAGTCTCCTGGATTACGCTATAAACGCTAGTCTGGTATTATCAAACGTTGCTCTGCTGAAAGAAGACAAAGCAGGATTGATAACCGTTGCCGAAAAGATAGGCGCAGTGATCCCGGCCGACAGGCGCCCTACCCAGATCAATAAAATACTGGAGGTTTTATATAAGGAGAAAACGCGCTATCTTGAAACCAATATGGAGTTATTATACTCCACTATCCGCAGCGTAATAAAGCAGCGCAGCCTGGTGGTATTCTTTACCAATTACGAAAGTATGTCAGCTTTGCAAAGGCAGCTTCCATTTTTAAAACGAATAGCTAAATTTCATTTATTACTGGTTGTATTTTTTGAAAACACCGAACTAAAAAAGGTAAGTGAACAATCAGCTACCGATGTAGAGGGGATTTACATAAAAACTATTGCCGAAAAATTTGCTTACGACAAAAAGCTGATTGTAAAAGAACTGGCGAAGTATAATATTCAGTCTATTTTGACAACGCCGCAAAACCTTACCATCAATACGATTAACCGCTATCTCGAGCTTAAAGCGAAGCAAAAAATTTAAAAACCAGGCTTAGGGAAATTGATACCTGCTGCCGCAAGGTTCTTCATTATTTTTTCCATCAGGTCTATTTTAACATCCAGAAAATTGGCAGGCTCAACCCAAACGTTTATAGTGATCCTTATACTGTCGTTATCAAGGCCAATAAGCCCCACTCTCACTGCTGGGTCAGTTAATATGTTTTTGGTAGATTTAATAGCATCCAGCATTACTTGTTTTGCCTTGTCAATATCAGCTGCATAACTTAACCTGATATCAAAATCCAAACGGCGCTTGCCTTCGCGGGTTACATTTACAATTACTTCATTAAACAGCTTCCCGTTAGGTATAATCACTGTTTTGTTATCGGCAGTAAGCAAAACGGTATAAAATATCTGGATTGATATTACCCTTCCATCTTGTCCTTGTGCTAAAATGCTATCGTCAAGTTCAAATGGTTTTAGTAATAGTATAAGTACGCCGCCTGCAAAGTTTTGAAATGTTCCCGATAATGCTAAACCGGCAGCAACGCTGAATGCGCCTATAATGGTTGTGAATATAGTCATTTCAAATCCGACTATATTCATTACCGAAATGATCAGTAATACATATAAGCTGGTAATAGTTAAACTAAGAATGAAGGGCTGAAGTGATGAATGGACCTTTCTTTGGCTTAAACGGAGACGGAGGCGAGTCCTTAAAAACCTGATGATCCAGAGACCAATTGCAAAAACTAATATTCCGAAAACGTAGTTTGGCCCGCGGGTAATAAGCCAATGATGAAATTGCTGATAAAATTCTTTTACTTCCATAAACTGAAAGCAAAGGTAAAAATTTATTATTTACCGTAGATAGTTATGAAAAGCTCGGGGCCTTTAAAAAGCACCCATTCCACTATCTGGCTTTGAATGTGTCTTGCTTTTTCTGTTAAATTTTTCATAGTGATAATATTTGTTCAAATCTTATGCCTGATTATCTGCTTTTGATTTGTTGATCAAATTTACGGCTAATTGTAACGCAAAAAATACTTAATCAATCATTTGATTAACAAATGACAGTCCCTTTACGTTGATATGACTAAAGCGGTGCACTATAAAACAAAACCCCTGTCTGATAAAACAGACAGGGGTTTTATTTAGTAATTTATAGTCTTGAGTACAAAGTCTGAAGTCAAGAAAAACCAGACTTAAGACTCAAGACTTAGGGCTTTCGACTCTTACATCATGCCGCCCATACCGCCGCCACCCATTGGTGGGCCGCCAGCTTGTGCATCTTCAGGATCGTCAGCCAATACGCATTCTGTTGTTAATAACATTGCTGCAATTGAAGCTGCGTTTTCTAAAGCTACACGACCTACTTTAGTAGGGTCGATAACACCTGCTCCGATTAAGTTTTCATACTTATCAGTACGTGCGTTATAACCAAAGTCAGCTTTGCCTTCTTTTACTTTTTGAACTACGATAGAACCTTCGATACCTGCATTTTCGCAGATCTGACGTAATGGTTCTTCAATAGCACGACGGATGATAGCAATACCTGTGTTTTCGTCTTCGTTAGCACCTTTAAGGTTAGCTAATGCTTCAACTGCACGGATAAATGCTACACCACCACCAGCAACAATACCTTCTTCAACAGCCGCACGGGTTGCATGTAAAGCATCGTCAACACGGTCTTTCTTTTCCTTCATTTCAACTTCCGAAGCAGCACCGATATATAATACTGCAACACCGCCAGATAATTTGGCTAAACGTTCCTGTAATTTTTCTTTATCGTAATCAGAAGTAGTAGTTTCTATCTGAGCTTTGATCTGGCTTACACGAGATTTGATCTCTTCTGCCTGGCCAGCGCCATTGATAACTGTAGTGTTGTCTTTGTCAACAACAATCTTTTCAGCAGTACCTAAGTAAGTAAGGTCAGCATTTTCTAATTTGTAACCTCTTTCTTCCGAAATTACTGTACCACCTGTAAGGATAGCAATATCTTCTAACATTGCTTTACGGCGATCGCCAAAGCCAGGGGCTTTAACAGCAGCAACTTTCAGTGAACCACGGATCTTGTTAACTACTAAAGTAGCCAAAGCTTCTCCGTCAAGGTCTTCTGCGATAATTAATAATGGTCTTCCGGTTTGAACTTGTTTTTCCAGTATTGGAAGAAGTTCCTTCATTGAAGAGATTTTTTTATCGTAGATCAGGATATAAGGGTTTTCCAGTTCTACTTCCATTTTATCAGCATTGGTTACAAAGTAAGGAGAAAGGTAACCACGGTCAAACTGCATACCTTCAACAGTTTTAACTTCAGTTTCAGTTCCTTTAGCTTCTTCAACAGTAATTACACCGTCTTTACCAACTTTTTCCATTGCTTCAGCAATTAACGCACCGATAACCTCGTCGTTATTAGCTGATATTGCTGCAACTTGTTTTATTTTGTTGTTGTCTTCGCCAATAGTTTTTGACTGGGTTTTTAAATTTTCAACAACAGCTGCAACAGCTTTGTCAATACCGCGTTTCAAATCCATTGGGTTTGCGCCAGCAGCTACGTTTTTAATACCTGCAGTAACAATAGCCTGGGCTAATACAGTAGCAGTTGTTGTACCATCACCTGCGATGTCAGCAGTTTTTGATGCAACTTCTTTTACCATTTGAGCACCCATATTTTCAATAGGGTCCTTTAATTCAATTTCTTTTGCTACAGTTACACCGTCTTTGGTAATAGCTGGTGAACCGAATTTTTTGTCGATAATTACGTGACGACCTTTAGGGCCTAATGTTACTTTAACTGCATTAGCTAAAATGTCAACACCTCTTTTTAAGGCGTCGCGTGCTTCCACATTATATTTGACTTGTTTTGCCATGTTATTTTTGTTTGAATGTTTGAATGTTGTAAAGTTGAAATGTTATACATGTTAATGTTAAAAGGCAACTTTACAACCTTTCAACATTGTAACTTTTCAACAATTTACAGAACCGCGTAAATATCAGATTCGCGCATAATTAAATACTCTTTACCTTCATAGGTAATTTCAGTACCGGCATATTTACCGTATAAAACCTGGTCACCAACTTTTACAGTCAAAGGTTCATCTACTTTTCCGTCGCCAACAGCAACAATAGTTCCGCGCTGAGGTTTTTCTTTTGCAGTATCCGGGATAATAATTCCCGAAGCAGTTTTCTCTTCGGCCGGAGCAGCTTCTACTACTACCCTGTCTCCGATAGGTTTAATGTTTAATGACATAGTTATACAATTATTAATTTTTATATTAATTTAGTTTGGTTAGGTTTCATCATCAATTATGCCAAGCAGGCACAAAGTTCAAAATTGGCATACTAACTGTTCAATTGTCACATTTAGGTTAGCTAAGCTTTTGTTATTAATATTGGCTTAACCCTGGTAGTGCCATCGTGTCAGTATTATCCCTTTTTTATTCAATCCTTATAAGTTTTTATCGATTAATAATGGCAATTTTTTTTTGTTTAGGTTTAATTTTTCTTTATTTTTATTTCCTATTACCTATAAACATATCGCATAGTGAAAAAATATTATAGCCGCTGCCTAATTTTCAAGTTTATTATCTTTACAATACTGCTAACTTTCTCGATAATTATTAATAGCTGCCGTAAAGGCGATAGTCCCGCAGCCGTCGACCCGGATAATAATACATTATTGATTGAAAAAGCTAAACTTTGGTATAACCAGCAAATTAAAGCAAATGTTCGAATAAATAAAGTAAGTCATGCTACTTTACACCCACAGGCATTACCTAACTGGGATGCATATACAATTACAAAAACAGTTACAGGCGAACAATTAATTATTGTAAAAACGGAAGGGCCTGAAGTAACCAACCCTAAATTGGGTTTAACTTCATCACTTGTTTTTACTTACAAAAACGGCGGTATCGTATCTGGCAAGAGAATAGAGGCGATTGGTGAACCAACTTACATTAAAGGTCAGGGCATGCAGCTTATTCAGAAATATCAAGATAAACAAGTACCGGGTTTTAACAAAGGCGCGTTTATACTTTATGATATTAACCATAACCCGCTTGAAAGCCATACACTGTTAAACGGTACAATAAATACCAGTATCTCCGCAGTTATTGCACCGATACCCCATAAACTGCAAAAGAACCTGTCGGCCTTATCCGGCAAAAACCTCTCGGTATTAAGTCTCAAAAATGATTCATTACATAATACAAAAACAAGCCCTGGTACCCAGATTGCCCAAACATCAACTACTATACAAACCTGCACAGACTGGTATTTGGTAACTTATGATGCCAATACAGGAAAAATATTAAACGAGACCTATTTATATACAACCTGTACAAGCATAGGGGATGATAATAATCCGGGAGGAGGGGGAGGACCTGGTGGGAGTGACGGGATTTTTGGCTTAAATAATTCCAATTCGCAAATACCCGATAATAACTTTGATAATTATTTAGCTTATGCAGAAAGCCAGGGATGGTCATTTACCGACCCTGTACATGGCCCATTTACCTACAATGGCATAACTTACCAGGGGGAGTTTACTTATATGTATGATGCAAATGGTGATTTCCAGTTCGCTTATTTTAGCCCGGATAGTAGTACGGGCCTAATGCCCACCGGCTACGAATATAATATTGGCGACGGGCATTCGGGGCCCGGGTCAACTACTATCGATGATGGTGGCCTTGGAGATACACCATCCTTTCTGCCAGGCCCAGGCAAGGCGGCTTTCACACAGCCCTCGGGAGGGGATGTGGGAAAAGGAAGTGCAACAACAATTTCCAATTCAGATATAGCTAATGCCGTCCTTGTTGACGATGGAAAAACTGCAATCGACCCACAAAAATACATTAGCTGCTTTACTGATGGAAAAACTGCTAAAGGCTATAAATTAACTATTTATGTTGATCAACCTGTACCTGGCTCAAATACACAATGGACGTCTGTTTTAAGAAACCTTCCTTTACACCTCATGTTTACGACTTCTAATGGTACATTTTTGGATGTCGGACATACTTTTGTAAGCTTTGAAAAGGATAATACTGATGGTACAAAAGTAACGCAAGTGATGGGATTTTATCCGGGGAAAGGTCCATTCTTACCAGGAGTTGCTTCAAAAGGGATAATAAAAGACGATAGTGGCCATCCTTATAATGTTAGTTATGCAATAAATGTAACCGCCAGCCAGTTTAATGCTGCTCTATCTGGGGTTGTTAGTGATAATGCAAATTCAGCTTACATATTAACCAATATACAATCCGGTACAGAACATAACTGTACAGATGCAGCTATATCCTGGATAGATGATGCTGGAGCTTTGTTTGCTAATCCCCCAGCTACTACAAGGGGAATATTTAATAATACCCCAGGTGACTTTGGACAAGCTTTAGCTGGCGTTAGCGGATCAAGTACTGTTCCGGGTACTGCACCACAAAGCCACGGTCCATGCAATTAGAATATAAAAATATGAAATTACTCTTGATTTTTTTGATAATCTTGTCCCTAATAATGGGCTTGCATTTTAACGGCACATCGAATTTCTTATATGAAGCTGAATTTTCGAATCCTATAAACGCCATCAAAGATGGAACGTTAAAACAAGCCCAATTTGCTTTATGGATAATGCTATTAATAGCACATATTGGCGTTGTTTCATTACCCTTTTTAACAAAGAAAAGCTACTTTAAACCATTATTAATCGTTAACCCATTAGCGTTTATCATAATTTATATATTACTAGCTACTGTATTTGTAATTATTTTATTAATCCCATTTATAATTGTATGGTTAATTTGTATAATGAAATTCAGGGATGACAATAGAAAACAGGACAGGTTAAATAAATCTGAAATATGAAAATGGTAAATTATGAAAGTACTTTTGATTCTACTTCTTTGATGATCATCTTGTCGTTACTTATAGGCATTCCTATCAATGACAGAGAAAAGGGTGGTTTTCACTCTATGATATATATAAACAAAATTAACTATGAAAATCTTTTCCATCATATTATTTTGCAGTATAGTTAGCTTTAAAGCGGCCGCACAAGACACTGTAGCACATAATAAGCTACCTGCTTATATTAGCAGAAAGGTAAAGCTTGTTATGAGTGTAGCTGATTTTGATTTGAGGAAGGAATATATCTACCTTTATATGGGTAATTTCTACCCTAATCAAAAATTTACGGTTATAGTTAAAAGAAATGATGGTAAAAAACATATAAAACTTAATAAAGATATTATACTTGGCCGGGTGATGGTAGCTATAACAGGCTATATCTCAACTTTTGATGGCGAACCTGATACCACAAAAAATTATGACGATGCTGCCATAAAAAAAGAATTTGAAAGAGGCAGGCCAATGATACTTATGATGACGAATCAGCCCGGTATGATGTATCGCAAGTACATCCCCAGAACAGAACCTATTGATTTAAAAGGCAAATTAGTGATGCTGGTGACCAGTCAAAAACAAATAGGCGCCACCTATCAAATTCCACCATTGTCCCCTAATGATTTTCCTGCCGTATTGAACTATAATGACTATTAAGAATATGAAGTATTCATAATATTTTTTTCACACACA
>JABDFZ010000062.1 GCA_013286325.1 Bacteroidota bacterium
ATGGCTTTAATTATATCCGCTTGCGGATATTTAATGCACCTGCAAATCCTAAGGGATATTCGCCCAATAAAGGTTTTTGCGATCTGGAGCATACCAAACAAATGGCCAAACGCATAAAAGCAGCAGGAATGAAGTTTTTGCTCGATTTTCATTACAGCGACTACTGGGCTGATCCACAACAGCAAAATAAACCTGCCGCCTGGGTGGGTCAGGATTTTGTGAGCCTTAAAAAATCACTTTATGATTATACTGTTAGTGTGATGCAGCAACTAAAGGATCAGGGCACTACGCCTGATATGGTGCAGGTGGGGAATGAGATCAATCACGGTATGGTTTGGCCGGAAGGCGCAATTGGTAACCTAGACAGCCTTTCACAGTTGATATATGAGGGTGTTAAGGGTGTAAAGGCAGTTAGTCCATCAACCATTATTATGCTGCATATTGCATTAGGTGGACAGAATGCTGAAGCACGTTTCTTTTTGGATAATATGGCTAAACGTAATGTGCCTTTTGATGTGATCGGGCTATCTTATTATCCCAAGTGGCATGGAACACCAATAGATTTGAAAAATAACATGGCTGACCTTGCCAAAAGATATAATAAACAGGTAATGGTTGCCGAGTATTCTCAGCTTAAACAGGAAGTGAATGATATTGCATTTACAGCACCAGGGAATAAGGCCGTAGGCTCATTTATTTGGGAGCCATTAAGTACCTGGGAATGGATTTTTGACCGTGATGGCAAAGCAAATACCTATATGAATGTATATCCGGGGATCGCCAAGAAATATATAGATGGGAAATAATATATAAGATGCCTGATTGTGACATCTTATATATTATCTGATTGCATGAAAATTAATAGTGACCCATCAAAAATCTCACCCCTAAATTTATAGACTGGTTTTCAGCTTTAAATGCAGCGGCTGAGGTTCCCTTTCCCTGGTTGCTATACCGTGCTGTCGTCATGTACGTTACAGAAAATTCCAATTTTTTATTTACTGCTACGCCTGTTTGTACAAAAAATGAATTCCAGACACTATTAAGCGTATATGGTTTATTGGTAGTTGTGGTATTGTTCTCAACAGCTCCGCTTTTTTTAAGTATCAGCCTGTTATTAGTGTAGGTTGAAAAATTAACGGTAGGCCCGGCGTCAAGGTAAACCTTTAAATTATCCGCATTATAAATATTATATAGTAACTGAGGAGATAAACCAACTGAGTACTGAGTAAATCCATAATCTGCATTGGTATTTAAAACTACCGGGTAACTTTGCGACTCGCTGGATGTATAATGTGGATTTATATAAGTAAAGGATAACTCTCCCCTGAAAACAAACTTTTGAACATCAGGATTACCAAACAGATCAACACCCACATTGATTTTAGGTGTTACTGTACTGGAGCTTTCCGGGTGGCTTAAATAATTAATGTTATCGAAGTTGGTTTGTGTAATATTTGCTGCAGCGCCTACAAAAAACCTGTAAGAAGAATTTCTTTTAGCTGTATTATGTGTATTATTTATCTGATTGATTAATGATTCAAGATCTGATTGTTCATACTTTACAAACTCAACCTTGTTGACCAGTTTATTGCCTTCGGGATAGAATTTACCTATTTCATATACCAATTGTCTTTTATAAACAGGTACATAAATTACTTCCTTATCATCATTGTAATAAGAATAGTTCTTAAGTTCGACAGGCTCTTTGCCGGTTTCGGCTATGAAATACCGGGTTTTAAGATAATCATTTAAGTAATAGAGTGTTAAATACTTTCCGGTTGCCAGCTGTCTGAGGAATACGGTTTGCACCTTTCTGGTAGTGTCGAAATGATCGGGCAGCTCAGGGAAACGGGTTTTATCCATGCTTAAAAGCCCTTTATAATAAATATAAGTTTCCAGCCCTGTAATTTGAAATGCTTTAGTATCAGCAGTGCTGAATTGAATAACATTTTTATCGGTTTTGTTAGTTTTAAACTCAATTGAGGTAGGAGATACATCCCACTCGCGGTAGTTAATATAGCCTTTAACGGTATCACCAGTGTTTTTTACAACATACCCCGCATGATAGTTTGACTGCGCGAAAATAATTGCAGGTAAAAAAGTAAATAGGAGAAGGTAAAGTTTTTTCATTTAAATTGTGATTAGTGTAATCCCAAATATAGAATATTTGGCAGGTTTTCAAAAAAAAGCAACTAATGACAAATAGGTTTAAAACAAAAAGGTATGGCTATTAACCATACCTTTTTTGTTTTACCTGATTTAGTTATACTGCCGTTGGTCTTCGGATAATTCCGAGCAACAAAGCGATAACCGCTATTACCAGTAGTATATGGATTAAACTACCTACTGTGGTAAAAAAGAATCCTATTGCCCAACCTATTATAAGGATAACGGCAATGACGTATAATAATGAGTTCATGATGGTTTTAATTTAGTTAATGATTTCATAGATATACTATAAAATACCAAAACCATCATAATGTTTTTAAAAGATGAAATTTTTCATCTTAGTCAGTTAGGTAAGTTTGGATATATTTTAATCTAATCAACTTATTCCTAATTAGTTTAATCAACTAAATTCAACCATTTTTTCCTTACTACTATTTGCTGTTGGGTAATATTGGGTAGTGAATCAATTTTATAATTTACCCGGTTATTTCTAAGCAAAGTGACCTGTAAAGTAACAGGCAGACCATCACGTATAAGGGCAACCGAAACTTTGTCACCTATTTTTTTGCCGTTTAGCATGGTGGCAACATCTGTAACCGGAACTCCGTCAATAGCGGTAAGTTCATCGTTCACGTTTATACCATCAATCCAGCCTGCACTACCACGTATTACAGTAGTGACAATTTTTTTGCCGTTACCATTTGCTAACATTATGCCTAATGTTGGTTCATTGCTGGCAGCCAAATCGTCGGTTACTTTATAACCAGCATAGGCAAGGTATTTATTATAATCGAGCGGGGTTAATCCGTAGATATAGTTTTTGTAAAATTCATCCAGGTTTTTACCTGCAAATGTTTCTAACCCCTCTTTAAACTCGGCATCAGTATAGCCACGTTTTTTAAATTTGTAATAAGTATTGTACATATACTTCATTACATCATTAAGTGAGTTTTTTCCTTTGGTATCGTTTATAATTTCAAGATCGAGCAACATACCTACCGCTGCACCTTTATCGTAATAAGATATTCCTGTATTATATGAATTTTCGTTAGGGCGGTATGATTTTATCCATGCATCAAAACTTGATTCGGCTAATGGCTGTATTTTGGCGCCGGGCTGATTTTCAATTATGTTGATCTCCCCTGTAACTGTGCTCAAATAGGTTTCTGGGTTGGTGATCTGAGCATGACGTAAAATAATGTTCTGATAGTAAGCTGTAAATCCTTCCGCTATCCATAGATCAGTGGTGTAGTTTTCATTATTATAGTCAAACGGACCCAATACAATCGGACGCAGGCGTTTTACATTCCATAAATGAAAATGCTCATGAGCAACAAGACTCAAGAAGTTACGATAGCCAGCAGTATTCCCATAATTATCGCGTGATGCACCTAAAGTTGTAGAACTTAAATGCTCTAAACCGCCGCCGCCACGCTGATAATTATGCACTATAAATACATAATGCTTGTTAGGATTTTCGCCAAAGACCGCGGTTTCCTGTTCAACTATTTTGGCCATATCTGCTTTCAGCTTCTCTTTGTCGTAGTTGCCGCCACCAACCATGCAAACCTCGTATTTTACGCCTGCGGCATCAAACCCAAAAACATCCTGGGTTCCAACTTCAATTGGCGAATCGAATAAAATATCAAAATTTGGCGAGTGGCGGGTAAACTGATCACCATTTACCATTTCTAAACTGGTTGATACAGTGGTCCATCCTTTATAAGGGATGATTTTTATGGTAGATGGTGCGCTGAGCATTTTGTCTGGATAAATAAAGATCCCGGTGGTTGATAAAAAGCCATGTGATGCATCAACAAAGCTCGTGCGTACAGAAATTTCAAAGCAATAAACCCTGTACTTAACAGTTATGGCTGATAGGCCGGCAGTATTAATACGCCAGGTGTTTTTATTAACCTTAGGGGCATTAATCTCTTTATTATTGCTTGCAGCGCTAAGCGATTCAATGTTTTTAGCAAACTCTCTTACCAGATATGATCCCGGAGTCCATACTGGCATTTTCAAATCAAGGGTACTTTGATTTAAACCTGAGATGTTCATTTCAACGTCGGCATAATGTGCCTGGGCTTCGGGAAATGTAACTGTATAGGATATTTTAACAGCGCCTGCTGCGTTGCTTGTAGTAGAATTCATAAAAAACAATATTATTAAAAAGAGGGCTGTCTTAATAGCTTTCATTAGTTAAAAGGTTTAGTATAAGCAATAATTTATCAATCAAGTATTCCTGAGGACTTTAGATCCTGATTCAGCGCGCAATTTATAATTTTTTTTAATGTCAATACAAGTCCAATTGTTATTAGTGTAGAAAAAATTACTCATTTTACTTGTTTTTAGTTAACTGATACATCGAAAATCAGTAAAATATTTTCCGAATAGTTGATTCAATACCCTTTATCTCCCTTTAGCGTAGAAGCGTTCTGCTGGTTAATACTATTAGTTGTAAAATGGTTGATACATACAACTATTAAGGGTTGTAACTAATTACTTTTAACCCGAATATGGAAGTGAAACTGATTGAACCAATATCGCGCAAGCTAAATCATTTGGGGCGGGCTTATTTAAGCTTGCTGGCAAAACAAGTTGAACCGTTAGGCATCAGCAGATATTATTATGCTTTGACCTATATATGTTACCACGATGGTAAGCTGACTCAAAAAGCATTGGCGAATGAACTTGGTAAAGATAAATCGTTAATCGTAACCATTATTGATACATTAAGCGAACAAGGCTTTGTTTACAGGGAAACTAATCCTGCCGACAGGCGCGAACACCTGCTAAGGGTAACTGATAAAGCCAAAGAAGCAGTGCCACAAATTATTGAAGCCTTTGAAATACTTAACAAAAACATAACCGAAGATATCTCTGAAGAAGAAATGAAAATATTTAACATAGTGCTTGCAAAAATGAGCCAAAACCTGAAGCCATTAAACACACCGGAAAATAACGACGAAACCAAATCTTAACAATTATTGTGATATGAGAACAAGGTATATTATATACATACTACTGGCACTGCTTATCGGCTTTTTAATTTACAATAAGTTTTTTAGCGCGAAAGGCAAAGAAGCCATGGCGCAAAACGCAAGTAAAGGCGCAAAGAAGAAAACAGGCCCCGTACCCGTTAACATAATGATTGTTAAGGATACAGCTGTTGATAACACTATTGATGTTACCGGAACCATTGATGCTAATGAGAAAGTAAACCTGATAAGCGAAACAGCAGGGAACATTACCGGCATTTATTTTACCGAAGGCAGCTATGTAAAAAAAGGACAGCTGTTGGTTAAGGTTTACAACCAGGATTTGCTGGCATCGTTAAAACAAAATGATTACCAGGTAGCGCTTGCCAAACAAAATGAGTACCGCAATAATGTTTTATTGCAAAAGGAAGCTATTAGTCAGCAGGAATATGATACTTCTTTAACTTCATTAAACACTTTAAAAGCGCAAAGCGATGTGCTAAAAGCACAGATAGCTAAAACCGAGATAAGGGCGCCGTTTTCGGGGACTATTGGTTTAAGAAACATCAGCCCCGGCGGTTATCTTTCCCCATCAACTTCAATTGCCTCGCTGGTGAACATAGACCCGGCAAAAGTTACTTTTTCTGTGCCCGAAAGATACCTGCCTTTAATAAAGCAAGGCACCAAAATTAATTTTACTATTGAAAGTTCAAGGAATAATTTCTCAGCCGTAGTATATGCTATTGAACCGGCAATTGATCTGAGCTCGCGCACAATAACGGTACGCGCCAAAGCAGCCAATCCTGCTAACTTGTTAAAAGCGGGGGCTTTTGCTAAAATAAACTTAATGCTCGATCAGATTCCGAAAACTATAATGGTGCCTACCCAATGCGTTATCCCCGATTTAAAGGATAGTAAAGTATTTATATATCATAACGGGACTGCGCTATCCAAAACGGTAAAAACAGATCTACGAACTGATACCAGGATAGAAATAGTAAGCGGATTAAAAGCAGGTGACAGCCTTATTGTTTCCGGCCTGATCCAGATCCGTAATAAAATTCCTTTAAAAATTTTAAAAGTAATTAAGTAAACCATTTATATGAGTTTATCGTCAGTAAGTATAAAAAGGCCTGTATTGGCAACGGTAATGTCTGTTGTTATCGTGGTGTTTGGTGTTATAGGCTACAAATTTTTGGGGGTGAGGGATTTTCCGTCTGTCGATCCGCCAATCATAACTGTTACCACAAGTTATTCCGGCGCAAATGCCGATGTAATTGAATCGCAAATAACCGAACCGCTTGAAAAAAATATAAATGGTGTGCCGGGTATCCGTAACATATCTTCAACAAGCTCGGTTGGTTCGAGCCAGATCACTGTTGAATTTAACCTTGACGCCGACCTGGAAACCGCAGCAAATGATGTGCGCGACAAGGTAGGTCAGGCGCAAAGGCAATTACCACAGGATATTGACGCACCGCCTGTAGTAACAAAAGCTGATGCCAGCGCCGATAATATTATTACCCTAACAGTTAGCAGTAATACCCGAAATATTACCCAGGTTGATGATTATGCCGAAAACGTGTTGCAAGAGGGTTTGCAAACTATTCCAGGTGTAAGCGCTATTAATATACAGGGCCAGCGTCAATATGCCATGCGGTTATGGATTGATCCTAACAAGCTGGCATCGTATGGATTAACCGCAACCGATATCAGCAACGCCCTGAATATTGAAAACGTGGAGCTGCCTGCCGGTAAAATTGAAGGTAATAATACCGAAGTTGTGATAAGGGCTGTTGGTAAGCTATCGACAGAAAAAGATTTTAACAACCTGATTATCCGTGCGGATAGCAACCGGGTTGTACATTTAAGTGATGTAGGCTATGCTGTGCTTGGCTCTGCAAATGAAGAGACCTCGTTAAAGGAATCGGGAGTGCCAATGATAGGTTTGGCAATTGTACCTCAGCCCGGAGCTAATTATGTACAAATTGCAAAAGATTTTTACGTACGGCTGGAACAGATTAAGAAAGACCTTCCGCCTGATATTTCTGTAAAGGTGGCTTTGGATAATACCAAGTTTATTAACCAGTCGATAAGTGAGGTACAGGAGACTTTACTTATTTCGTTCGTGCTGGTGGTTATTATTATCTACCTCTTCTTCCGCGACTGGCTTATCGCGTTCAGGCCACTGATAGATATACCGGTATCATTGATAGGAGCATTCTTTATCATGTATGTTTTTGGATTTTCTATCAACATATTAACCTTATTAGGTATTGTGCTGGCAACGGGCCTTGTAGTAGACGATGGTATAGTGGTAACAGAAAATATTTATAAAAAGTTTGAAGGGGGCATGCCTATCCGTAAGGCGGCGTTTGAGGGCTCTGCTGAAATATTTTTTGCTGTAATTTCAACCTCGGTTACATTAGCTGCGGTGTTTTTACCCATTATATTTTTGCAAGGTTTTACTGGCCGCTTATTCCGCGAATTTGCGGTAGTAGTAGCCGGTGCTGTGCTGATATCTGCATTTGTTTCCCTCTCATTAACACCAATGCTTAATGTTAAGCTGATTCGTAAGAACTCCAAAAAATCAAAGTTCTACGAAAAAACGGAGCCTTTCTTCGAAAACATGACCAGCAGCTACAAAGAAACACTGGTTAAGTTTATGAAGGTAAAATGGGTGTCGTTTGCTATCCTGGCTGCTTCATTGGTAATTACTTTTATATTGGTGAAGATAATTCCAACTGAACTTGCACCGCTGGATGACCGCAGCTTGCTTAGGTATTCGGTTACGGGTTCTGAAGGTGCCAGTTATGAGTTTATGACGAAGTATATGGATAAGGTATCAGACCTGGTACAGGATTCTATACCTGAAATGAACGTAAACCTCGAAATTATCTCGCCTGGTAGTGGTGGCGGCGGTTCGGCTAACTCCGGTTTTGGCCGTGTTGGCTTGGTGCCCCCTGATCAGCGTACACGCAGCCAACAGCAAATTGCAGACTATTTAAGTAAAAAACTAAGCCGGTTCCCTGATGCCCGTGCGCTGGTTATACAGGAGCAAACCATAAGCGGTGGCGGTAGCGGTTCAAAAACTTCGCTGCCTGTACAGTTTGTAATTCAGAACCAGGATTTTGAAAAGATAAGAAAAGTATTGCCTGCATTTTTTGCCGAAGTTTCTAAAAGCCAGGTTTTCCAGGGAACGGATGTTAACCTTAAATTTACCAAACCCGAGCTCCGCGTAACAACTGATCGTGACCGCGCCCGGGATCTGGGTGTTTCGGTATCAGACATTGCTACAGCTTTGCAATTTTATTATAGTAACGGCCGGTTGGCATATTTCCTTATCAATGGTAAGCAGTACCAGGTAATTGCCCAGGTAAACCGCGCAAACCGCGATCAACCATTGGATTTGAAAACGGTTTATGTGCGTAATGCAAAAGGTACGCTCATCCAGTTGGATAACGTTGTGAAAACTACAGAGGATGCCACACCTCCGGCTATTTATCACTTTAACAGGTATAAATCGGCAACTATATCATGCGGTTTAGCACCAGGCCGTACGGTAGGCGAGGGGATAATAGAAATGAACCGCATTGCCAAAACCATGCTAGATGATTCCTTCAGCACGGCATTGAGTGGCCCATCCCGTGATGCTGCCGAAAGCGGATCGAATATAGTTTTTGCATTTGCATTTGCCTTATTGCTTATTTACCTGGTACTTGCCGCACAATTTGAAAGCTTTATCGATCCATTTGTGGTTATGCTTACCGTGCCGCTGGCTATTGCAGGTGCATTTCTGTCGTTATGGTTATTTAATCAAACACTGAATATTTTTAGTGAGATTGGGATGATAACGCTTGTTGGGCTTGTAACTAAGAACGGGATCTTGATTGTAGAATTTGCCAACCAGCAAATGGAGCATGGACTTAAAAAGTACGATGCTGTTGTTGAGGCTGCTACAGCCCGTTTACGCCCAATATTGATGACAAGCCTTGCCGTTGTATTAGGTTCGGTACCTATTGCATTTGCATTGGGTGCTGGCGCCAAAAGCCGTGTTTCGTTAGGTATAGTTATTATGGGCGGGGTGTTATTTTCCCTTGTACTAACCTTATATATCATCCCGATGATGTATTTGATATTTGCTTCGAATACACGCCATGACCCTGATGCAGAAGATGCTGATGAGGTGAAACCGGGTAAAAGAAACAAAAAACCAAAACTGATAGAAAACGAATAAGCGATATGACCATTAAAAAATTAAGTTGCCTGGTTTTTTGCTTAGTAGCATTTATTGCAGGCGCACATGCGCAGACAGATACTGTGCTCACTTTAAAAGATGCAGTTGAGATAGCACTAAAAAACAACTATCACATATTGCTTACAAAAAACAATTCGGCCATAGCTCAAAATAATGTGACCATAGGTAATGCAGGTTTCCTGCCACAGGTTACCGGTAATTTTACTACAACACGCAGCATTCAAAATACCAAGCAAACCAAAAGCGATGGTACGGAAACTGACCTGCACGGTGCACACAATGCCACAACAAGCTACGGACCAAACCTTAACTGGACCATTTTCAACGGTTTTGGCATGTTTGCCAACTACGATCAGTTAAAGCAATTAAATAAGCTGAGCGAGATACTATCGCGCGATACCATTCAAAATACACTTGCCAGCGTAATTGATACTTATTACAATTTAATAAACCAAAACGAACAGCTAAAAGCCTTAAGCGGAGCCATTGCTATATCACGTACGCAGCTACGGTATGCTAAAGATAAACTGCAGGTTGGCAGGGCATCGGGTTTAGATGTGCTGAATGCGCAGGTTAACCTGAATACCGACACGGCTAATTATTTAAACCAATTACAACAATTTAAAGCAGCAAAAATACAGATGAACCAACTGCTGGTGCGTAACCTGCAAACAAATTTTTCTGTGGGCGATACCATTGTTGTTGATGATAAACTTATTTTAGGAGATATACTTGCCAAAGCAGAGAGCCAGAACCCGTCGATATTATCGGCACAAATTAATAAAAGAATTTCTGAGATCAACTTAAAACAAGTTACGGCAAGCAGGTATCCGCAGGTTTCAGTAAATTCGGGGTATGTAATAACAAACAGTCAAACCCCCGCTGGCTTCACTATTTCGCAAAATAACCGGGGTTTTAATTATGGTTTAACAGCCAGTATAAATATTTTTAACGGCTTCAATCAAAACCGGCTGGAGCGTAATGCCAGGATCGGTATTGATAATGCAAACATCCATTATAAGCAAACTACGCTTGATGTACAGGCGCAGATCAGCAATTTATATGTAAGTTATTTGTCGGGCCTTGATCTAATAAAGCTTGGACAGTCGAATGTTGAAGTAGCCAAACGTAACCTTGATATTTCTCTCGAAAAATACAAATTGGGAAATATTACGCCATTGGAAATACGTGAAGCACAGCGAAATTACCTTGATGCGCAATCGAAATTCTTTGCTGCCCAGTACCAGTCAAAAAGCGCAGAAATTATGTTAAAAGAGATTACTGCCAGCATAAATATTCAATAAAGAAATATTTAAAAAACTATATTTTTTAAATTGGTTTAAAAAGCTAATTTTGAGCCTAATGGCTATATGCTTCAAAACCTGTTTGCTGATTGATGACAATTACATTGATAATTTTGTCACGCGTAAAATATTGGAAGGCAGTAACTTTGCCGAATCTATTGTAATAGTGCGTTCAGCAACTGATGCGATAAATTCTTTGAGGGACGGTCTCGTAAAACCTGACGTTATTTTTTTGGATGTCCGCATGCCTTTAATGAGCGGATTTGAATTTTTAGAGGAATACGATAAGATCGATTTCGATAAAGAAAATATAAAAATATTTATGTTGTCGTCGTCTCTTGACCCGCTTGACCTGCGGAAATCGACAGACAATAAATATATCACCCAGTTTATTCATAAACCACTTACTCAAAAAGCACTCGAAGAACTTTGTCCATGATCCTGGTGGCTGATAGTGGGTCGACGAAGACCGATTGGTTGCTTAAACTTCAAAATGATGAAGTAAAGCAATTCAGAACCGCGGGCCTTAATCCATATTTTTTATCAGAAAAAGAAATTGTAAAAATATTGCAGGAGCAGGCAGTTGAAATGATAGCCTATGCCGGTGATATTGATGAAATATATTTTTTCGGTGCCGGGTGCTCAAGCCCCGACAGGCATGAGATCGTTTCGAACGCCATAAGCCAGCTTTTCACCAAATCATACATTAGTGTTGACAGCGACTTGCTGGGTTGCGCCTATGCCACCTGCGGGCACGAAAAAGGTTTATGCTGCGTATTGGGAACTGGCTCGAACATTTCTTTTTTTGATGGTGAGGATATTCATTCGGGCAAGCACGGCCTCGGCTTTGTTTTAGGCGATGAAGGTGGCGGCACCTGGTTTGGCAAAGCGCTGATCACCGATTTTTTATACGGCAATATGCCCCATGACGTGAGCCATAAGTTTGGTAACGAATATCAGCTTGACAAGGAAAAAGTAATAAAGCATGTTTATCAAACCCCCAATGCTAACTCGTACCTCGCAACCTTCGCGAGGTTTATAAGCGAAATAAGGCAAACAGCCTATGCTCAACATTTACTGCGCAAAGGCCTGCTTGAATTTATTGAAACCAACATTAAATCGTACCCGCAATATCACCGGTATAAATGCCATTTTGTAGGCTCAATTGCCTATGTTTTTACTGACGAACTGCGCGAAGTTTGTAAAGAGAACGGTATCCATGTGGGCAAGATCATTAAACAGCCTATACATGATTTGATGGCATTTATTTTGAGCCGGGAGAGTTGATTTAGGATTTTAAGGCCTTAGTTAAGCTAGTTGGCTATTTATGCTCAAATTTATCAGGATTTCTTTTTGTGTGAAAAATAGATGTTACAAAAACTGTGTTTAAGTGTTCGTCATGCCAGTAAATAATTACAAAAGGAAATTTCTTTAATGGAGTAAAATATAGATCAGTGTTATATCGTTTAGCATAAAGCTTAGGATTTAAGTTGATCATACTCAGAGAGGCCCTAATTTCTTTCCTAAAGTTAATGGAAAGACCTTTTTGTTGTTTTTCGTACCAATCGCAGGCGTCAATAAGTTCAAGTTCTGCACGTTTTAAGAGCTTAATTGTAGGCACTGTTCAAATCTTCTTCAATATCTGTCCAGTCACGGGCTGTGGTTTTTCCCTCAATAAAATCTTGCTTTGTTTTAAGCAAATCTTTGATTTCTGCATCTGTAAATGCATAATCACTTTCAACATCCACTACATAATTAAGGCCAAAACGGTTTAATATTTCCTTTAAAACAGGTAAATCCTTTTCGTTCTGTATGTTTACAGTAAGTGTTGTCATAATCAAATTTACTAAAGAAATCAATAAGGGTAAAATATTTTGTCATTACAGCAGACTTATCCAACAGAATCTTTTCTTTTTAACACCCTCTTCACTACAATAAATCCTACTCCAAATAAAGCCAAAATACATCCTAGCTTTGCAATGTAATCGCCGTGTAATACATAAAATGTAAGATCGGAATTTAAGTTGATATCCTGCTTCAAGGCTGTTTTAACCCACCATTTACTCTGTTGTACCACATCGCCACGCTGATTGATAAATGCAGAGATGCCTGTATTAGCTGAACGGCAAACCCATCTGCGGGTTTCAATAGCGCGGAGTTTGGCATAATCAATGTGCTGATCTTTTCCGCTGGTATTTCCCCACCAGCCATCGTTAGTAATAATAGCGATGAACTGTGCGCCTTTATGAACCGATGTTGCTATCCATTCGCCCCAAATCGATTCATAGCAGATAACAGGAGCAGCTCCAATTCCGCTTGCTGAGTAAAATACACCAGGTTCGTCCTGCCCGCCATAAGTACCCGTTGCGCCGCCCAGGTGTGCGAAGACCGGTTTTAAAAAAGAGAGCGTATTGCCAAAAGGCATGGACTCGGCACCCGGTACAAATTTCGATTTGTGATAAAACTGTACCTCGGCGGAGTTCTCGATATTTACTGCAGCATTGAAGTTATCGTAATAAGTGTGCGTCCGCTCGTCGTATTTGGTATTTGGTGTAACTTGCTTATTGTAGTATTTAAATGTTTCGGCGCCGGTTATAACATTGCCATTTTTGTACTTGCTCAAAAAGCGTTGGATCTGCTGGAAATTTGGATTGGTGCGGATATTATCTTCATTAGTCTCATCAGGAATCGCGGTTTCAGGCCACAAAAAGAACTCCGTATTGCGCTGACCAACGGAATCCGAAATTTGGGTCAGGGTCTTTAGCTGCTCGGAGGTAGGGATAGAATTCTCTTTGGCATACGGATCGATGTTAGGCTGGGCTACCACAATATTAGAAGGGTTGACCTGTTCTTTATAACTGCTGTAACGATATAACGAAAACGACAGTGGCAGTATCAGCGTTAATCCAAAGGCAATAATTAGTTTTGTCCGGCGCTTTTTGTCCATAGCTTCGCGGCTGCCGGTATAGATAAGGAACAGCAGAATGTTCAGCACCCAGATCCACAGTGTGCCGCCGTAAACGCCAGTGTATTCGTACCATTGGACTAATTGATGAGAAACGGCGAACCCGTTGCCGAGGGTCATCCACGGGAAGTTAAGGTCCCAGCTTTGGTGCAGGTATTCGTAGCCTATCCAAAAACAAACTAAGCCGGCCAGCCCCCAGCCACGATTGGTCGCCATTCTTAAACGATAATAGAATAAGCAGGCAATTGCCATTAATAATGGGCCTAATGAATATGGAATAAAAGATATTGGTAGCGCAACAACTTCGCCCACAATTTTAAGCGCATTGTAAACCCAGTAGATAGATAAGACATTCCAAACAAAGAAGCCCAGGAAGGCGGTGCCAAAGATCTTTTTGCCTTTTTTAGTATAATCCGACTTAATGATATTTTCGATGGCAATCAGCATTGGCACAAAACCAATAAATAATAAAAAGGTAGAATAAGGTGTTGGCGGCCATGCTATCCAAAGCAGCAGGCCTGAAAGAAGGGATAGAAGAATGTTCTTTTTCATTTATAAAATCATATAGTAATTGTCATTGCGAGCGATAGCGCGGCAATCTCGTCGTATATAAAGCGAACTTTGCAGGGCGGTTATGCAAGACGACGAGATTGCTTCGTCGTACCTCCTCGCAATGACAAATTTTATTTAGCTTTTACCGGCAACACAAATTACAAACTCACCTTTAACCGGGTGGGTTTCAAAATATATTTTTACTTCTGTAACTGTTCCTCTTACGGTTTCCTCAAACATTTTTGTAAGCTCACGCGATACAGAGATCTGCCGTTCTGCACCAAAAAAGGTGGCCATTTCATCCAGCGTTTTTAACAAACGGTGCGGCGATTCATATAGTATAATGGTGCGTTCCTCATTTGCTAAAACTTTATAACGGGTTTGCCGCCCTTTTTTTAAAGGTAAAAACCCCTCGAAACAAAAACGATCAGTAGGGAAGCCAGAATTTACCAGGGCTGGCACAAATGCTGTTGCACCGGGAAGGCACTCTACCTGAATATCATTTTTCAAAGCCTCGCGTACCAGGTAAAAACCCGGATCGGATATGGCGGGAGTACCTGCATCGGATATCAGGGCGATATTTTTCCCTTCTTTTAAAAACTTAACGATCTCGTTTGACGACTGATGTTCGTTATGCTGATGATGCGAAAATACCTTTTGATGAATATCAAAATGCTTCAGCAACGGAGCTGATGTACGTGTATCTTCTGCCAATATCAAATCAGCTTCCTTTAAAACACGGATGGCCCTGAAGGTCATATCTTCAAGGTTGCCTATCGGGGTGGGGACTAAGAATAATTTTCCTGTAGAATTCATGGTTTTTGGTCCATAGACCATGGACTATAGACCATAGCCATTATTTCATTTGATATTGGGAAACCTAAACTCAAATTACTATGGACTATAGACTATGGACTATGGACTTATTTATATCTTTGCCTAAAAAATAAAATAATGCTGCAAGTTAGTTATATCCGCGATAACAGGGAACAGGTTTTGGAACGTTTAGCTGTAAAAAATTTCAAACAGCCTGAATTGGTTAATGAAGTTATTGAATTAGACAGGAATGTGCGCTCAACTAAGATTTATTTGGAAAAGATCCAAATGCAAATGAACGCGACATCTAAATTGATCGGAGAATTAATGAGAAGTGGTAAAATAGAAGAAGCCGAAGCAATAAAAACTGGTGTTACTGAATTGCCTGGAATAACCAGTTTAAAAAAACTAAAAGATATATCAAAAGACGAAAGTGAAAAACTGGCAGCAATTGAGGAAGAACTGTACCAAAAGCTGGTATTGATGCCCAATCTCCCCCACAGCTCAGTACCCAAGGGCTTAACGCCTGAAGAAAATGAGGTGGTACTGGAAAATGGCGATAAACCAAATCTGCCAGAAAATGCCTTACCGCATTGGGAGCTTGCCACTAAATATAACCTGATTGATTTTGAATTAGGCGTTAAAATAACCGGTGCAGGCTTCCCGGTTTATAAAAATAAAGGAGCAAAGCTACAACGTGCGCTTATTAATTATTTTATAGATGAAGCCGAAAAGGCGGGCTATAGTGAAGTAAGCGTTCCACTTATGGTAAACGAAGCATCTGGTTTCGGCACCGGGCAACTGCCCGACAAGGAAGGACAAATGTATTTTGTAGGTGAAGATAAGCTGTTTTTAATTCCAACTGCCGAAGTACCTGTTACCAATATATACCGCGATGTAATATTAAAAGGCGAAGATTTGCCAGTGAAAAATTGCGGACACACACCTTGCTTTCGCCGTGAGGCAGGTTCTTACGGTGCACATGTGCGTGGATTAAATCGTTTGCACCAGTTTGATAAGGTGGAAATAGTACAGATTGCCCACCCGGATAAATCATACGAGACGCTGGAGCTGATGAGCTTGCATGTGCAAGGTTTATTGCAAAATCTCGGCTTGCCTTATCGCGTGCTTCGCCTGTGCGGAGGCGATATGGGATTTGCTTCGGCTTTAACTTATGACATGGAAACCTGGAGTGCGGCACAACAACGCTGGCTGGAGGTATCGTCTGTTTCAAATTTTGAAACTTTTCAAAGCAACCGCTTAAAGCTGCGTTTCCGCAATGCAGAAGGCAAAACGCAATTACCCCATACACTTAATGGCAGCGCATTGGCGTTACCACGTATTGTGGCGACATTGCTGGAGAATAATCAAACAGAGAAAGGTATTAAAATACCTGAGGTTTTGGTGCCTTATACCAAGTTTGAGTGGATAGATTAGGGTTAGATACCTGAGATCAGTTGATCAGAGATTAGTTAAACGTGGTAAAGCGTGAGCGTTATTACTTAGTTATTATTTGCCTAATCTCTAACCTCTGGTCACTAATCTTTGCTCTATTGCGTTACATTCACTACCCATTTTACAATGGAAGCATCAATGATGGAATTGAATGTGTTCAATACCGATTTGTTTTTTGGATTTTCGGTAAGCGCTTCCCTGTAAATGAAGTGATCAACCCCAAGCACTTTCAGGAAGCTGTCGGTCTTTTCATTCGCTGTGTTTTTAAAACAGCAAATTTTTACTTTATTGTAAAATTTATTAACCTGGATACGACGCAAGATTTTTTCCAGGTCTTTACCTATAAACTCATAATCAAACACAATCACATCGGGGGTCAGTTCATAAATAGACGGAAAAATGCTGCTTGTAGCCGAAACATGTTTCACATGGGTGTAATCAGCTAATAACTGATTAGGGAAAATATCAGGCGCAACTAATAATACCTTTTTAAAGCGTGTACGGATCATGCTTAGTTTTGATTAGGGAGCATAAATATAAAATGTAAAAATCACATTGTCAAGTGCTTATTAGGCGGCTTGTACGGGTAAATCAGTAACACTGTTCAGGCTTTAAGAGAGCTGGATGGCCGAAATGCTGGTGTTTGAGGTGTAATATTAATTTGCAATTAATATTTTATAACGCAGTGTTGTATTTTGAATATCAGGTCGCGTAGAAATCTTATTTTGTAACATTAATATTACACCTGATAAGAGCGAATATTTTCCAGAAAATTTAAATTTTTATTTAAAACGGCAGCAATTTTATGAATTTTTCAATGTGATTGCGGAGTAAACAGGAAGAGTATTAAAATCCATACCCTTCCTGCTTCATAATTATTTCACAATTTCAAAAACGGCATTTATCTGGAAACTTAATTTTATTTTTTTAAAATCAATGTCCGATTCTGCAGGTGCCGCATTTGCTACCATTGCTTTATTGGCGAACATCATTGGCCTTGGGGTCGGGAAATTACTATTATCAACTTCAGTTATACTTATGGCATCACCAACTTTATCATTAATGCTGTTTAATAAATAAGTTGCCTTTTCTTTCGCTGCAAGCAAAGCCTGTATTTTCAGATCACGTTTCAGTTCAGCTATTTTTGAATAATCATAACTGTCAATATTTGTAGACTGAATACCCTTTGGATCAATTTTACTCAGGATCTGATCGTATTTATTCAAATCGCGAAACCTGATGCTGTATTGTTTGCTTGCCAGGAAATCGGGTGTTTTTTTCTTGTTATAAGTATTGTTCCACGCCGAAACATTATTGATGGTGAAATCCTCCTTAGCAATACCTGCTTCTTTTACCGCATTTTCCAGTTGGCTTTCCAACTGATCAATAGTAACCTTTGTTTTACCGTTCAAATATTCCTGCAACGAGATAGAAACATTAATAATGTCAGGTGTAACTTCCTTTTCGGCTATTCCGCTTACTTCAATCTTACGACGCAGATCAACACTTTGCGCAAAAGCGTTGCAAGTTATAGCCGCTAATGCTATTAAAATAAATAATTTTTTCATGGTTGTTTTTTATAAATAGACTGTACCAGCAAAGGTAAAGTTTAATTACGTAGCCAGAAAGTACGAATGATAGGAAAAGAAAGAAAGCCTGATGTTAGGAAAAGGCCCTTATAAAACTGCAACCTTACTTTTAACAACTACCATGATCCCACTTTTTATCATGAGCGTGAAAAATACACGTTCGATAAGGGATTTGAGCTTGCTTAATAAGCTATGGTGCTGTACAGGTTTTATAATATCATTTTTAGGCTTATCGTCATCCTGGTCATTTCTGGCATTTATAAAAAGATTTTCAATAAGCACTTGTTCGCGGATTGTGGGGTCGCGGTTTACAATATCATCCAGTTCGGTAAGTTCGTTAAACGTAGCTCTGCCATCCCTTTGTCTTTCTATCAAAATCTCATAACGCTCCTGCAAAAAAGTGCGTCGTATCAACGGTTTGCGGCTCATTTTAACTTATATTATTTCTTCACATAACTGTGCTCAAACTACGTGCCGTTGTTTTAAATATTTGATTATTAACATATTATAACTAAATTAACATACGCTCTGCATCATTCTGATACATCAGGTGTTCGTTTTCGGGCGGGTAAATGCACAGCATTTCCTTATTTAAATTCCACTATCAGCGGGCAATGATCACTATGCGTATGCCAATCTTCATAAGTTCCAACTTCAACAGAGATCAAATCGTTCATGAAATCAGTGGATGCAAAGCAATAATCAAGATGATAGGGTTTGTTTTTATGGCGATATAATAAAAAGGTTGGGTGCTCTTCTTTACTTTGTGAAAGATTAAAATAATGGTGATAAGTACTTTGAATGCCCTTTGCTGCGAGCTTTTGAACAACAGTGGAATGGTTGCCCTCGCGCCGTGGTTTATCCCAGATAGTGTTGCTGTTAAAATCGCCAATTAAAATAGTTGATGTATCATTAAGCAGACTTTCATAATGATGCAGCGCTTTCCAAACCTGGCCAATATATTGATTTGGCTTATCAGCAGGGTTATGGGCCCAAATGCCAAAAAGGGTAAAATCTTTTTCACCGCCCGTTACCGAAATGGGAAGTATAGTACGGAAA
>JABDFZ010000063.1 GCA_013286325.1 Bacteroidota bacterium
CCCCGGCTGATTTAGCACCGGGATCTGTTTCTTTGAGCCCGCAAAATCTTTTGCTTTAAACTTTTCATTAACTACCAATGGTGTTGCTGGTTCGGCATTTTGTTTAGTATGAAAAACAATATGGAAAATAAATTTGGGCCAAAGCTGCAGATCAGCCAATTGTGCCGAATAAATTTTTGTTGCAGTATTTGGTGCCACTATGCCGGCATATTCCCCTTTAAAGGCTTGTTGTTTTTCAGTAGTTAATGATGCCAGTAACTGGAACGAGGTTTCGTTTATCAAATAAAAATGAACAACCGAATTTGCTTTGGCGTCACTTACAACAGCCACATAAACACCTTTGGTTTTAAACTCGCCAGTAGGTATCTGCGGTTCTTCGGCTGTTTGCTCTTTTTCGCTGCCAGCAGGCTTGTAGCCATGTACGGTAGTAACTTTACTGGCCAATACCGGGATCTCAAAATCATCCTCGCCGGTAACCCCTATCATTTGGTCGTCAATAATGCGGGTAACAAAGCCTTCCATCTTTTCGTCCACAAAACGCACAAAGTCGCCTAATTTATATTTTGCCATGATTATATGATATGATTTCACCGATTATTTTTGATTACACCGATTTTAAGATGGCAATCGGTGTAATCCATCCCCATTAGTGTAATCTCCCAAAACAAAAAAAACCACCCGCCCAAAGGCAGATGGTTCGAAATTAGTTATTTAATACCCCTATTAAAATAACTGAGTGCAAAGTAAAAAAATATTTGTTGGAGTACAAATAGAAAAAGGTAAATATTTTAACACAAACTGTAATTATTCTTCTTCTACAGCGTCATACAGCCGTATAAGTTCTAAATAATTTTACATTCCGGCAGTAATTGCTGGCCTAAATCTGTTTAATTTGCTCACTAAATCTATTCAAATGTTTAAATCAATTATTGCAGGTGCTGTTTGTTGCCTGTTCTTTTTCCAGGCCGAGGCACAAAACCTGTATATGCCGCGCGATATACAACACGCGTTCAACAAAGGTACCCGATCGTTAGATGGTAAACCCGGTAAAAACTACTGGCAAAATCATGGCCGGTATACTATTTCTATCAGTGCCCTGCCACCCGACAGAAATATAAAAGGTGTGGAGCAAATAGTTTATTTTAATAACAGCCCCGACACACTGAAAAGGCTGAACATGAAATTGATCCTTAATATCCACCGTCCGGGCGTGGCCAGGTTTGGCAGCGCAAGCGATGATTATCTTACACCCGGTGTGCAGGTCGACTCCATATTTATAAACGGAACTAAAAAGCCATGGAACAATAAGCAGGCAGCCAATACCAATCAAATGATAAGTCTGCCAAAACCATTAATGCCACACGATTCTGTAAAGCTGGATATAACCTGGCATTTTGAAATCTCGAAAGAAAGCGGACGTGAAGGGATGATAGATTCTACTACCTATTACCTGGCTTATTTTTATCCGCGTGTATCTGTTTATGACGACTATAATGGCTGGGATACCCTTCCATTTTTGGATGCACAAGAGTTTTATAACGATTTTAATGATTATACTTTGAATGTAACTGTGCCAAAAAATTATTTGGTTTGGTCGACAGGGACATTGCAAAACCCGAACCAGGTTTTACAGCCGGAGTATGCAAAAAGACTTGAAAAATCATTTACCAGTGATTCTACCATACACGTTGCCACCCCTGAAGATTTGGCAAAGAAAAATATTACGGCCCAAAACAATGTCAATACATGGACATGGACTGCCAATAACATCAGCGATATGGCTGTAGGTATAAGCGACCACTACGACTGGGATGCAGCAAGCGCAATTGTTGATGATAAAACACATCGCCGCGCAAGTATGCAAGCAGCTTTTTTAGATAATGCTGCCGATTTTCATCATGCAGTTCAGGCGGGTCGTAATTCTTTAAGCTGGTTATCGCACAATTGGCCGGGAGTTCCTTATCCATTCCCAAAAATGACCTCATTCCAAGGCTTTGCCGATATGGAATATCCAATGATGGTTAATGACAGCCATACCGATGATATCCGTTTTTCGCAGTTTGTTCAGGATCATGAAATAGCACATACTTACTTCCCGTTTTATATGGGAATAAACGAGAGCCGTTATTCGTACATGGACGAAGGCTGGGCAACAACATTTGAATTATTAATTGGAACTGCCGAAGTAGGCAAAGAAAAAGCAGAGGAGCTTTATAAAGAATTCAGGGTATTCGGCTACATAAAAGACCGCTCAACAGCCGAAGACCTGCCCATCATTACCCCTTCGAGCGAGCAAAGGCAAGGTTTTGGCAATAACGCTTATGGGAAGCCTTCGTTAAGCTATTTTGCATTAAAAGATATGCTTGGCGATAACCTGTTTAAAAAAGCAATGCATACCTATATGGATAACTGGAATGGAAAACACCCTATCCCATGGGATTATTTTAATTCGATGAACAGCGGATCGGGTAAAAATCTTAACTGGTTTTTTAACAACTGGTTCTTCACCAATAATTATATCGACCTGAATTTACAAAAGGTTGCAAAAGGAAACGGCGGCTACACGCTTTCAATTCAGAACGTTGGCGGTTTTGCCATACCATTTGATGTTAAAGTAACTTACAGCGATGGCACAACCGATAGTTTCCACCAAACCCCTGCTGTTTGGGAAAATAATGAAAAACAAATAAACGTAAATATTAAAACTGCTAAAACTATAATATCGGCAGTGCTTGATGGCGGGATATTTATCGATTACGATGATAGTAATAATAAATGGACTGCTAAATAAACGCCAGTATGTCATTGCGAGGTACGAAGCAATCGCATACTATACAGAGCGAACAGAAAAGTGTTGAACTTTACATAGCAGACCTGCACTGTTCGCGATTGCTTCGTTCCTCGCAATGACAAGTTTTATAAAACGAAGAAACCCAGTCAAATTGACCGGGTTTCTTCGTTTTTGACATAATTAATTTAAGAGTTTTGAACTGAATGGTTCAAATCATTTGCTCCGTTTTTAGCTTTTGCCTTAGCCTCTTCAAATTTGCTTTCGGCTTTGTCTTGTAAGTCTTTAACTTTCGATTTTGCGGTCTCAACAGCTGTGTCCTTATAATCAGACACTTTGTCGGCTACACCACTAAACCTCGACCGGGCCTTGTCATAAATGTTATTGCTATATTCTTTTATACCGCTTCCGGTTGCTTGTGCTTTATCTTTAGCTGCTTCAACCAAATCGTTTATATAATCGGCAATATCTTCCCTGGTCTTTTCGCCTTTATCAGGTGCTAACAATATTCCTAATGCCGCCCCTGCTGCTGCTCCTATTAATAGTGCTGCTATTACCCTTGTCTGATCTTTCATAAGTTTTTTCAATTTAGATAGTTCACTTAATACAATAACAATGCCAGCGTTTTGTTTTCTTTTATTTAATATCACGTTTCAATAGCCACCTCTAAATCCTGCCTGTCCGGCAGGCGGGCTCTCCCCGGTAGAGTAGACTTCGTTCTTTTTAAGTCCTCCCAATGGGGGCTGTCCAATATTACATGGTGAAGCATAAAAAAAGGCATCCACTTTTTGGGTGGATGCCTGGTACGTTTAATGATTATATTATAATTAAATAACCTTTACATTTACCGCATTTAAGCCTTTTCTTCCGTTTTCTACTTCAAACTCCACTTTATCATTTTCACGGATTTCATCGATCAGACCTGTTGAATGAACAAATACGTCCTGGCCACCACCATTAGGTGTAATAAATCCAAAACCTTTTGTTTCATTGAAAAATTTTACTGTTCCTTCTTTTTGCATTATTTTATTTATTAAAGGCCGCCAAGGTAGGTATAATAATCTATAAAGCAAACATTTAATAATTTAATAACTGATTGACCCTCATTAAAAACAAAGGATTTGTTAAGTTTGGAACATTATAACTCAAGCAAAAATGAAATATCTTAAATTTTCTATAATACTGTTTATCAGTCTTTTTAGTGTAAAAGCATTCAGCCAAACTACCATAAGTGCAAAGGATGCTGCAAAGCATCTGAATGAAAAAGTTGTGGTTTGCGATGAAATAGCGGGCGGCAAGTTTTTAAGCGGGGCTGGTATCACTTTGCTTGATGTTGGCGGCAGTCACCCTAACGAGCTGCTTACTTTAGTTATTAAAGGCGACGACCGCAAAAAGTTTAAAGTTGCACCGGAAGAAGATTTTAAAGGAAAGAAAGTTTGCATTACCGGACAGATCATTGATTACAAGGGCAAACCTGAAATTGTTATAACCGATCCGGAACAGATAAAAGTAAATTAGGATTAGTAAGGGGCTGGAGACAGGGAGAGGAGGCTCCACTGGAGCCGTTAAGCGCCATCTTATATGCTATAAACAGGCAGTTCCGCTGGAACTATCAGGGTTTTCTGTCAAGGACTCCAGAGGGGTCACATGTTTATAGCATAATAAATATAACTAATGGCTCCGTAGGTGCCTCCTAACAGCCATTGAGTTTTAAAAACGATTTCCCTGGCAGTTAGAGAATTAATTTCAAACACAGAAATCAAATACTATTTTTGCCCGAAAATGACAGGTTTTATTCAACGCTTGTCAGCTAACTTATATAGATGAAGGCCTTTATTTTCGACCTTAACGGTACCATGATTGATGATATGACCTATCATACCAAAGCATGGCAAAACCTTTTAAATAACGAACTCGGCGGCAATTTTACCTGGGATGAGGTAAAACCGCAGATGTATGGAAAAAACCCTGAAGTATTGGTGCGGATGTTCGGTCCGGAACGTTTTACACTGGAGGAAATGGAACGCCTATCCTTAGAGAAAGAAAAGAAATACCAGCGGGAATTTTTACCACAGCTTAAGCTATTACCAGGTCTGGGTGATTTTTTAGAGAAAGCATATCAACAAGGTATTCCAATGGCTATAGGGTCGGCAGCTATTCCGTTTAATATCGATTTTGTTTTGGATAATCTTAATCTCAGGCATTATTTTAAAGCAATAGTAAGCGCTGATGATGTAGTTTTAAGCAAGCCCCATCCCGAAACTTATTTAAAAGCAGCAGCATTATTAAATGTTATCCCTACCGATTGCATTGTTTTTGAAGATGTACCCAAAGGCGCTGAAGCTGCAGCCAACGCAGGCATGAAAGCTGTGGTTATTACCACAACCCATCAGCCAGAAGAATTTGAATACCTTGATAATGTATTATGCTTTGCTGATGATTTTGAAAATGCTGCTGTGAAGCAATTGATATAGCAAACAAGGACATTTGTCATTCTGAACGAAGTGAAGGATCTTCTCCAATTGATAGGTTGCCAATATACTTGTCCAGTATATAAGATCCTTCACTTCGTTCAGGATGACAAGGTTGTTTTTATTCCCGCTGTCTGTGTCCTCACAGACAGCTAGCCGATTGGAAAGGTTGGCTGTGAGGACACAGCCAACGGGAGGTGCCTTTTGGATGACAAAAGTTTTCTAATACCTTATTTATAATAAACCTCACTCCATCTCAACTCCTTTTTCAGTTGATGTATTTTGGTATCCTTATCTATTAGCACGTATTCAATTCCGGCCATTTCTGCGAAATCTTCGAGGTGTGCTGCTGTCAGGTTTTGGCTATAACAAGTGTGATGCGCGCCTCCTGCAAGTATCCATGCAGCACAGCCTGTTTTCATATCCGGATATGGTTTCCATAATACCCTGGCTACCGGCAGTTTAGGCAGATCATGCTCAGGTGCAACAGCTTCAACCTCGTTAACCAATAACCTGAAACGGTTACCCATATCAATTACAGAAGCATTTAAAGCAGGACCACCGGCCACATTAAATACCAGGCGCACAGGATCAGCCTTCCCGCCAATCCCAAGTGGGTGAATTTCGCATTTAGCTTTTCCATCAGCTATCGACTCACAAATCTCCAGCATGTGCGAGCCCAGTACCATTTGATTTTGCGGATCGAAATGATAAGTATAATCTTCCATAAAGGAATTTCCGCCCTTTAGCCCGCTGCCCATAACTTTCATGGCACGTACCAAAGCCGCGGTCTTCCAATCGCCTTCTCCGGCAAAACCATAACCGTGCCCCATTAAACGCTGTGCTGCTATACCGGGCAATTGTACCATGCCATGCAAGTCTTCAAAAGTATCTGTAAAGCCTTTAAAGTTGCCGTCCTTTAAAAAAGCAAATAACCCAAGCTCAATTTTCGCTGCCTCGCGTAGGGAATTATACTGAGCGCCGCTTTTTTGTAAAGTAGCAACTACCGCATATTTTTCAACATATTCGGCCACAAGTTGGTCTGTTTCCTTATCGCTTATCTCATTAATCACCTTCACCAAATCGCCAATACCATGCGTATTTACTGAATAGCCAAACTTTAACTCCGCTTCTACTTTATCGCCGTCAGTAACCGCTACAAAACGCATATTATCCCCAAAACGAACAAACTTTGCACCCTGCCAATCATGCCAGCCAGCAGCAACACGGCTCCATGCATTTATCTGGCTTAAAACTTCCTCGTCTTGCCAATGGCCAACAACAACTTTTCGGTTTAAACGCATTCTCGACATAATAAAACCAAACTCCCTGTCGCCATGCGCGCTTTGGTTCAGGTTCATAAAATCCATGTCGATGCTATTCCAGGGGATATCGCGGTTAAACTGGGTATGCAGGTGCATGATGGGTTTCTGCAATATCTTTAAACCACCTATCCACATTTTAGCAGGCGAAAATGTATGCATCCATGCAATAATGCCGATACAGTTTTTAGTGGTATTAGCTTCCTGGCAAACAGCGTATATTTCTTCAGTCGATTTCACTGTTGGCTTAAACACAATACGCACAGCAATTTGCTTATCATCATTAAGCGATTTGGCGATTTGCTGTGAATGTCCGGCTACTTTTTTTAAAGTTTCTTCGCCATATAAATGCTGACTTCCGGTTACAAACCAAACTTCGAATGTTTTAAGGTCAATCATTATAATGAGTTAGTGAATTGGTGATTTAGTGAATTAATGATTAGTTTTCTGCTTATTGGCCATAATAAGAATCCGGCCCGTGTTTACGTTCAAAATGTTTTTTTATCAACGAATCTTTCAGCCTCGTTACATTGGGGTTTATTTGTTCGGTAAGCAAGGCCATCTGTGCAATGGATTCCAGTACCGCACTATTATAAACAGCTTTTTCAGCATTTTTACCCCAGGTAAAAGGCGCATGGTTGCCAACCAGTATCATTTCAACCTCCTTATAGCTAAGGCCTTTTTCTTTTAGGTAATTTATTATCTGGTAACCCGTCTCATATTCATAGTCGCCTTTTATCCTATCATCGTGCATTGGTGGTACACATGGAATATCAACCGTTTTATGATCGGCATGTGTAGTGCCATAAATGGGGATGCACCTTTGCGCCTGTGCCCAGGAAGTAGCATAGGTTGAATGTGTATGGCAAATACCACCTATCTCTTCACACTCTTTATACAATACCGCATGGGTTTTAGTATCTGACGATGGCCGCAGTTTGCCCTCAATTATATTAGCATCAAAATCAACAATAACCATTTTTTCAGGCGATAGGTCTTCATAAGGCACACCGCTTGGTTTAATGGCAAATACACCCAGCTCCCTGTCAGCAGCGCTTACGTTGCCAAAGGTGAATATCACCAGGTTTAATTTGGGCAACTCCATATTGGCTTTATAAGCCAGCTCTTTTATATGCTGATATTTGCTCATAATTATCCGTTTTTAGTGTGTTGTTCAATATATTTACCCATATTGATATACTTTTGATATCTACTATCGTAAATATCAAAATTCTCTTTATTGGGTTGATATTCCTTATCAAAACCACCACCCATTGCTGCCATTGCTTCCTCTACATTTGGATAGATTCCTGCAGCAGTAGCAGCAAACATAGCTGCGCCCAAGGCACAGGTATGCTCAAATTGATGAATACGGATTGGCATTTGTAAAACATCGGCCATCATTTGCATAATATAGGGCGATTTTTTAGCTACTCCCCCTATGCCAATCAGGCCCTTTACAGGGACACCTTCGCTGTTAAAACGGTCAACAATGCTTTTGGCGCCAAAGCAGGTGCTTTCTGCCAATGCCCTGAAGATACGCGGGGCATCGCTCCCCAGGCTTAAACCAGTAATAGCACTCTTTAATGCCTGATTGGCATCAGGTGTGCGGCGGCCGTTCAACCAATCCACCGATAATTCAGCATCTTCATCCAAAGGCAAAAGGGCCGCTTGACGGCTCAGTTCCGGGATTATCTTTACCGCCATTTCATTCCTTAAGGCTTCTGCGGTTTCTTCGTTTATTATTGGCGATTGTGCCAGCAGTTCATCCAATGGCCATAAAAGCAGATTTTTAAACCATGCATATGTATCTCCAAAAGCCGATTGCCCGGCCTCAAGCCCAAGCATCCCCGGTATAACCGAGCCATCCACCTGTCCGCAAATACCTTTTATCAGTTTACCCTGCATATCTGTAGTTGGTGCAACTAACATGTCGCAGGTAGAAGTTCCCATCACTTTGCTTAGGTGGTAAGGCTCAATCTGTCCACCAACTGCACCCATATGGGCGTCAAACGCACCTACTCCTATTATTACATCCTCACCTAAGCCCAAGCGTATGCTCCATTCGGGGCTAAGGGTTCCGGCAGCTTGATCGGAGGTATAAGTGTCTTTATATAAACGTGATGTAAATCCTTTTAAAACAGGATCGAGCGACGAAAAAAATTCTTCAGGAGGCAGGCCGCCATATTCTGCTGCCCATAAGCCTTTATGACCTGCAGCACAACGGCTGCGTTTCATATCGGCAACATGGGTCCCGCCGCATAACAGGAACGGGATCCAATCGCAATGTTCAACCCAAGAGTAACAAACCGATCTTATCTTTTCATCAACCCTTAAAATATGCAGCAGTTTAGCCCAAAACCACTCAGACGAATAAATGCCGCCTACATATTGCAAATAATTAATATCGAACTTTGTAGCATGTTCATTGATATCGGCAGCTTCTTTTACCCCCGTATGATCTTTCCATAAAACAAACATGGCATTGGGGTTATTTTCAAACCCCGGCAAAAGCGCCAGCGGAACGCCGTGCTCATTAACACCTACAGGGGTTGAGCCTGTGGTATCAACAGATATAGCCCTGATAGCCGCTGCGACATGCGCGCCACCCGCTTTTTTAATGCAATCTTTTATGGTAAAATCTAACCCTTCAATATAATCGAGCGGATGTTGCCTGAACTGGTTTTGTGCGGCATTACAATAAAGGCCTTCGCGCCAGCGTGGGTAAACAAAAACAGATGATGCCAGTTCGCGGCCGTTAGCGGTATCAACAATTACGGAACGTACCGAATCGGTACCGTAATCAACACCGATAACAAATTGGTCATTACTCATTTATACAATTGGTTATAGTCCGGGTGGATATGTTAAAGTTACTATAATTTTGAAAATTATAATTGTTTAACATACATTTATTGTATCAAAATAAACCAATAAATAAAATCCCCGGTTTGAACTGCCAACAATCTTAAAGTGCTAAAATAAAGCTTACTAAAAGCACGTTAGGTTAAATATATTGTATATTGGTCACACTTAGTTTACCGCATGAAAATTAAAATTTTACTTACACTGCTTTGCGCTGCACTGCTTTTTGCGTCATGTTCGCATGTTTATACGCCGGCTCTTTACCATCAGGATATAGCTTATCAGCCAAAACCAACATCTTTCGATACTGCAAAGTCTTTAACCTATATTTCCGGTGGGTTGGATGCTCATGCAAACACTAATCTTAGTGATCTTTTGGTAAGCGGGCAGTTTAATTTAAGCCGGGGGCATGTCTTTAATAATTTCAATGTTGCTTATGGCGCATTTGGTGTTTTTGGAGATTATCAGAATGGCTCGAACGATAAAACCAAGCCTAACTATTTTAGCGACAAATTTTTCGGGGCGGTTGGCGGCAGGTTTTCAGCAAATGCCTTTGTAACATCGGGCAGGGTCGATTTCAGATTTATAGGTGTGGAAATGGCATACAGCCATGAATTTGGTTCGTATGCTGATTTCAGGAAATCCATTTATAACCAGGGTGGCTATTTTGTTGACCCGAGAACTGATCTGTTCACCATAGGCCTTACAACTGAGGTAATTTTCCATAATCAAAACGACAACACTTTTCAGCATGGTATACGCGGCTTTTTAGGAACAACCTTAGGCTATGATGCTTTAGATGATACTTATTATAAAGATCAGGACGCAACGGCAAAGATGTTCCGCAAAATTTTCCCGAAAGCCAGTTACTTCATAACTTTCAAAAACTACTTCGGCACATTTGAAGTTGGCAGCGATGTTTTTTTAAGGTTTGGGTATAAATTTTGAGGTAGTGATTAGAGATCAGAGGTTAGAGATTAGTTTTGTCTTTATTTAAAGGTTTTTGTGAATGGCTTTAGGTAAGATGCGGAACAGGAACGCGATCATTCGCCAGCGTTTGGTAACATAAACCACATCCCGCTTATTTTTAATTGCTTTATAAATTTGATTAGCCGCTTTTTCTACGGTTGCTACCCAAAACAAATTCTCTCCGGCAGCCATAGCAGTATCAACAAAGCCCGGCCTTATATCCGTAACATAAATTGGCAGCTTTGTATTTTTTGCTTTTTGCCTTAATCCTTCGAGATAGTTTATCTGATAAGCCTTTGATGCAAAATAAGCCGGAGCTTGCCTGCTACCCCTGATACCAGCCAGAGAAGTTATAGCTACAAAATGGCCAAACCCTTGTTGCTGAAAAAAGTTAAATCCCCAATTTGCAATAGCAGTAAAACCTTCAACATTTAATGCATTAGTTTCCTGTTCTATATTTGCATCAAGTGTTGGGTTAATTTTACCGGTGCCAGAACTTAATACCAGGAGATCGAGTCCGCCCAACTCATCTGCGAGTTGATTTAAGTATTTTGGTATACTAATAATATCAGTCGCGTCAAAAACAGAAACTACAAATTGTTCAGGGTTTGTTGCCTGTAAATTTAAAAGCAGCTGATCTCTCCTGCCGGTTATGCCAACCCTATAATTATTCTGAGCTAATAAAACAGCAAGTTGTTTGCCTATACCTGATGATGCACCTACAACAATTGCTTTTTTCATGCTCAGTTAATTATTATTCCTCCGAATAAACGCTCTTTACTTTATCCCGCAAGTTATAAGATGAAGCCATTACTTCACCGTAAGCCCCGGCAGTGCGGATAGCGATCAGATCGCCGCGAAAAGATTCGGGCAGGTCAACATCCTTTTGAAAACAGTCTGTGCTCTCACATATCGGGCCTACTACATCGTATTTCATCAAGTCCTGAGTCTTGAGTCTTAAGTCTTGAGTCGATTGTTCATTGACTTCAGACTGGCTAATATTTTCTATTAAATGATACGCCTGGTAAAGCATTGGCCTTATCAGTTCAGTCATGCCGGCATCCAGTATCAGGAAGTTTTTTTTCTGGCCATTTTTTACATAAAGCACCCTCGATATCAATGAAGCGCTTTGACCAACCAAAGCCCGTCCGAGTTCAAAATGTACTTCCTGGCCTGGTTTTACATTCAAAAAGTTTTTAAAAACCTTAAAATAGCTTTCAAAATCGCTGATGCTGTTGGCATCCGGATGGTGATAATCAATGCCCAAACCACCACCTGTATTAAGTACTTTTATAGTAAAGCCACGGTCTTCAAACCAATCCTGTATTTCATTTATGCGGGTACATAGGTTCTTATATACTTCCATATCGGTTATTTGTGAACCAATGTGAAAATGTATCCCTAAAAACTGAAGGTTAGGGCAATTGCGTAAAGCTTCGGCAACTTCAGTGAGTTGCCAGGTATTAATGCCAAATTTATTTTCATCGAGCCCGGTTGTAATAAAATGATGGGTATGCGCATCAACATTTGGGTTGATACGGATAGCAATTTTGGCAGTTTTATTTTTTGCTTTGGCAAGGTCATTTATAATAAACAGCTCCTGTACCGATTCGGCATTAAAGCAAAAAATGTCTTCGTCAAGCGCAAGGTTTATTTCTTTGTCTGATTTTCCTACCCCTGCAAAAACCACATTCTCTTTACCAAAACCATGCTCTATAGCTGCCTTAACCTCGTTACCACTCACACAATCGGCGCCAAAACCATAAGACCGGATCATATCCAGCACTTTTGGATTAAAATTGGCCTTCATGGCATAATGCACATGAAACCCGTACTTTGACGATGCTGCTTTACAGGCCTCCAAAGTTTGACGCAAAACATCAAGATGGTAGTAATAAAAGGGTGTTTCTAATTCCTGAAAACGGGATATGGTATTGGTATTGAACATGGTTAATATTTTCTTTTGTCATTGCGAGGAACGAAGCAATCGCGGACCTGTATTATCGCTCTGTATAGTATGCGATTGCTTCGTTCCTCGCAATGACATTTGGTAATTTATAAATTAATAAATTCCGAAATCGAAATTCCGGATTCCGAAATCAAAACAGCCTGTTATGTAAACTTCTTAATATTTCAACTTTATCCTCTGTCTTTATAAGTATCGACATATTATGATCACTGCCGCCATAGGATATCATTCTAAGGGGGATATGTTTTACAGCTTCTAATACGCGGGCCGCGTACCCGTGTTTTTCAGCGCCAAAATCACCCACAACACAGATGATGGTTTGATCTTTATCAATATCAACCGAACCAAAGGCCAGTAACTCATCAGTGATCTCATTTAAATGAGTGGTATCATCAATGGTTAAAGATACAGCAACCTCCGAAGTGGTGATCATATCTATCGATGTTTTATATCGCTCAAAAACCTCGAAAACCCTGCGCAAAAAACCATGTGCCAGCAGCATCCTGCTCGATTGAATTTTAATAGCTGTAATGCCATCTTTGGCGGCTATTGATTTAATTCCGTCTTTCTGGCTGGCGTCGGATATTAATGTTCCCTGAGCAAGCGGCTCCATTGTATTGAGCAAACGAACCGGGATCTTATATTTTTGTGCCGGGAACACGCTTTGCGGATGCAGTATCTTTGCACCGAAGTAAGCCAATTCGGCGGCTTCATCAAATGAAAGCTGAGCTATTGGTTTTGTACCTTTCACAATGCGCGGATCGTTATTGTGCATACCATCAATATCAGTCCATATCTGTACCTCTTCGCTGCGGATGCCAGCTCCTATTAACGATGCAGTATAGTCACTGCCGCCACGGCGCAAATTATCAATCTCGCCAAAGCTGTTGCGGCAAATATAGCCCTGGGTAATAAATATATTATTATCCGGATGTTTATCCAGTAAAGGGGTAATATGCGTAGTTATATAATCAACAATAGGCTCATTGTCCTCATCCGTCTTCATAAAATCAAGAGCGGGCAATAATACAGATGGCACGCCTGTTTCTTTCAGGTAAACATGATACAATGTAGTTGAAAGCAACTCGCCCTGCGCCAGTATCACTTTTTCCTCTATTGATGTAAACAGGTCATTTGCAAAATTGCTGAGTAATGCAAAATGATAATCAATAACTTCTTTGCCTTGTTCCAGGTATTCGGGTTTGGCAAATAGTTCCTTAATAAAAGTTTCGTACTTACCTTTTAAAGTTCCGATTAGTTGTGCAGCCTTATTTTTATCTCCCGATAAGTAAGCCTGCCCAATTTCAACCAGACTATTTGTTGTACCGGATACTGCCGATAACACCACGATCTGCCTCTCGGCAGGATCAATAATATCCAGCAGTTTTTTCATCCTTTCGGGGCTTCCTACAGATGTTCCGCCAAATTTTAAAACCTTCATTTTCGTTCCCGTTAGCTATATAAATCATTGATATTTCTATATCAATTTTGCGGCGCTAAAAATAGGGTTTTAAACTGCTTATAGCTAAACATAAGCGAAATAAAGTTTGGCGAGGATAACTAAAGACAGATGGCAACAAAAGATTATATTGCTAAAAGTATAAAACGGGATCGGTAATATATGTAAAAACACAAACACTCACCCCATACAAGGCTAAAGTGCTGGAAGATGTTAAAAAGGCTGTAGAGGAAATGAAGGTAAAAGCGCGTAATGCCAAAGATCTATTTAATGAGTTATAAGGAAGATAACCTTAACCAAAGTTTATCTTTATTGTCATTTCGAACGAGGCACGAGGAGAAATCTTCTGCGATATGTAGGTCGGCTACTTGTATGGCGCCAATGCTGGCCGTAGAAGATTTCTCTCTATCGTTCGAAATGACATCTTTTTTATTTAGGTTTTATAAATCCCAATCGTTAAACATGTAATTATTATTCAGGATTTAGCACTCTGGACAGATGATACTTTCTTATCTGTAACACTACCCTTATCAATAAAGCTTTTTATTTTATTCGAAAAAAGCAGGTAGCTCCCTATTGCAAGCATAATAAAGCTATTGGTTACATAAAATGTCCGGGTGTTTAACCTGAAGATCTGGCCTGGTAAAAGAAATATTTTTTGCAGAAAGTTCCAGCCCAAAAGGTCATAGGTCTTTAAGACATAAGCTATTATAAATATCAATACCGAATTTAGCCAGAACCAGTTTCTTTTTAGAGAGATCCTCCACGAAATGAGGTAGGCTATTACCAACCCGATTATACTGAACAGCGCAACAACCTTCATATCCGAGTTTACCCTTAAAACATCGTTTAAACGAGCTTCAACAGGTGCCAGGAGCAGGAAGTTAAAGTCGTATAGAAAAGCCAATGTTTGAAAGCCATAGATAAAAAACCAAAAGGCAATAAAATGAATTACCAGTAGCCTGATGTTAAATTTTGAAAGAGAGCTGTTCATCGTAATTTTAGGTTTACTACAATATTAAGATTTTTAACATTATTTTATCTACTAAAATAATATTTATCCTGTATAAACAGCTTTCGTAAATTTTATAGATTTGAAGATGAACAAAAAACTGATCATTTACATACTTCTTTTTGTTTTTGGGCATTCATATCACATAGTTAAGGCTCAAAATTCCAATCAAAAAACAGGTCTTCCGCTTGCAACGCTTCAACAGCAATTTGTCGACCTGCGTTTTGGGATGTTCATCCATTTTAATATTCCTACCTATATGGATCAGGATTGGCCTGATCCGGACGCATCGCCATCTATTTTTAATCCCACCAAATTAAACTGCGACCAGTGGGCAAAAGCAGCAAAATCGGCCAATATGAGTTATGGCTGCTTAACCACAAAACATCATAGCGGCTTTTGTATTTGGGATACCAAGACCACTGATTATAACGTAATGAACAGCCCATTGAAAAAGGATGTGGTTAAAGAATTTACCGACGCTTTTAGGGCCAATGGTTTAAAAGTGATGTTATATTATTCCATATTGGATACGCATCACCGGCTTCGCCCTAATATGATAACCCGCAAGCACATTGAAATGGTAAAAGCCCAGATCACTGAGTTGTTAAGCAATTATGGTGAAGTATCTGCATTGATAATAGACGGATGGGATGCACCGTGGTCGCGCATCTCTTATGATGATATACCTTTTGAGGATATCTACAAGCTTGTAAAATCATTACAGCCTAATTGTGTGCTGATGGATTTAAACGGAGCTAAATATCCTGCCGAAGGTTTGTATTACAGCGATATAAAAACATATGAAATGGGCGCCGGTCAGCGTGTTTCAAAAGAAAGCAATCATATGCCGGCGTTAGCATGTTTGCCGATAAATAAGGCCTGGTTTTGGAAAACAACATTCCCGGCAGAGCCTGTTAAAGATGCGGCTAAACTGGTTAATGAAACCATTATCCCATTAAACAAGGTTGATTGCAATTTTATATTAAATGTTGCCCCAAACCGCGATGGTTTAATTGATGATAATGCACTGGCTGCACTAAAAGAAATTGGCAAATTATGGCACAATGAAGGCCCGGTTACTAAATTGCCAGCACTTGATGCTCCCATTATAGCGAGCAATATCGCCAAAAAACAACCATCAAGCTCAAGCTGGGGCGATGATGACAACATAATGGACCTGGCTAATGATGACGATTTTACAACATCGTGGGTATCGAACAAAACAGTGGATAAGCCATGGTATGAGATTGACTTTGACCGGGATAAAGCTTTTAACACCATTAGCATTGCCGAAGAAAAAGCAAATATCAGCAAGTATCATTTAGAATACTTTGTAAACGGCGCATGGAAGCCTTTATTTAATGGCGAGAACAGCAACAGGGTAAAAGTTAACCGTTTTGACCGGGTGTGGGGCAGCAAGGTTAGGATCTGGATTGATAAATCAGACCACCAGGCTTCAATTGCAGAGTTTGGGGTTTATGATGAGAGGCGGCAGCAGTGACGGGTGTATGAAATGAGCCTGAGGCCATATTAATAATTCACTAATTCAACAAATCACTAATTATAATGGACGTACACCATCATCCAAACCTACCGCACGGCAAGAGTAAGCACCTGAAAGAATATTTTCTTGAATTTTTAATGATCTTTTTAGCGGTAACCATGGGTTTTATTGCCGAAAACATCCGCGAGCATGTATCCGACAATTCGAAAGAAAAAGAATATATAGCAGGGATGATCAAGAACCTGGAGGTTGATACAGCCGAATTAAAATTCACAATCGGGAGAACCGAAAGTCAGTATAAAGGGATTGATACTTTGAGAAGTATCTCAAAAGATAAACTTGCAGATTTAAAAGTTCAGGACTCATTATTTTTATATACATCCAATTATTTATTAAGCCTGAACCCCTTTAAAAATGATGATGTAACTTTAATTCAGCTTCGAAACGCTGGCGGTTACCGGTTTTTACGAAAGCAGGGAGTATTAGACAGTATAGCTATTTATGAATCGAAGATTAATTTTCTGAATATCCAGTTGGATTATTATAGCGAATCCATGAAGAAATCGATAGAGACTGTAAAATTCATATTTGATTTAAACGCTAATGCCCGGTTTAGAAAAAATCATTTCTCAACACCTATTCTAATAACTACAGATAAGGATAAGATCAATAATTTTTATAACCAATGCTGGATGATGTCAATAGTCGTAAGAAATTATACTGCGCTATTAAAAGATCAGCTTAAATTCAGCACCCGGCTGATTGCCTATTTAAAAAACACTTATCATGTCGATTAAAGATGAGGATGCAGAAATAGCTAATCTTTAACATCCGCCCAAACCTTATTCTCAACGGTTATCCTTACAGTAAGCATTGCTGCATTCAGCACAGTAAAAATTACAGCAGTATAATACAAATGGAAGACCAGTGGGATAAATGCTATCTCACAAACAACTTCCATATAATTGGGGTGTTTCAAAAACTTATAAGGCCCCCGTTTTACAGGATAGACCCCAGGAATACGGTAGATCTTTGTGTTCCAGTACTTTCCCAGGGATGATAAAGCCCAAAACTTAAATAGTAAAACAGCAATAAAAATCCCCAAAAAGATCCAGCTTATTTCAGTCCCACCTCTTAAATAATACTCCACAATTATTGATACAATAAATAAGGTGTGCATGGCTATCATAAAGGGGTAATGGCTTTGTCCGTATTGAACAGCGCCATGTTCAAGCAGCCATTTTTCATTCCGGCGTGCAATAAACAGCTCTGATAATCTTTGCAGGATAAGAAAGGAAATGAAAACTATGAAGTACATTACTAGTTGATTAAGTTGAATGAGTGAGTGGTTGATTAAGTTTTTTTTTTGATCAGGCTTAATGTTGAGCTGCAAACTTAATCAACTCAATCCAACCCAATCTAACTTAGTCAACTTACCTTCAACAGCACCATTTCGCTTGAAAAACCAGGTCCCATAGAAAGCATTAAACCATAGCCGTCCTCAAAACCTTCGCGCATAAATTTCTCCAATACGTATAATACGGTAGCGCTCGACATATTACCATAGTTATTCATGATCTCGCGGGTTGTTTTTAAAAAGTCACCTTCAACACCCAGTGATTCCTGGTATGCATCAAGCACCTTTTTACCTCCCGGGTGAAAGATGAAGTTTTTTATATCATCCATTTTCAGGCCGTTCTTTGCCAAAAACTGATCGATATCGTGTTTAATATGTTCATTTATAAAGGTGGGGATATCTTTCGAAAAAAGCACTTTAAACCCTGTATCCTGGAAATCCCAGCCCATTACTTCCAACGAATCGTAATATAATTTACTTGATGATGCTACATAATTAACATTGCTTTTTTTGCTGTGATTATCTCCTTTTATAATACAGGCAGCTATCCCGTCCGAAAACAGGCTCGAGCCTATAAAATTACTTTTACTGTAGTCGCTTTTTATCAGGGTTAACGAGCAAAGCTCCACAGCGATGAGCAGTACAACCGCATCAGGGTTTGCTTTAGCTACCGTATTTGCCTTTGCCATGCCTGATACACCTCCGCCACAACCCAACCCCCATAAAGGCGAACGATTAACATGCGGATTGAGCCTCATTTTATTAATGATCATAGCATCCAGACTTGGCGTAGCAAGCCCTGTTGTTGATACAAAAAGAATATCGGTTATGTCATCCTTACTGATGCCGGCCTTTGCAATACAATCTTCTGCAGCCTGCACAGAATAATCCAAAGCTATTTGTATGTAATCGTTGTTACGTTCCTCAAAAGTATTCGGTTTGGAGTAATAAGAGAGCGGTTTACAAAAATTGCGGTATTTGATCTCGGTGTTATCAAAAGCAAATATCAAACGTTTTGCTTCCGGGAAATTGGCCGAAAACATGT
>JABDFZ010000064.1 GCA_013286325.1 Bacteroidota bacterium
ACAACGAAACCTTATCCTGTTCATCACTTTTGTTGTAATCCTGCTAACGCTTGTTTTACAGGGCCTCACATTGCCTATGTTTATAGAAAGATCTCATGTGTATGATAGTTTTACAAACGAGGAATCTGAAAAGTCGGCCCGGCAAAAAATGAAACATGGATTAAAGCAGCACGTCCACCAGTTTCTGAAGGTGAAATATGAAAATGAACTGAACGGTCATGCTGGCATGGAGAGCCTGCTAAAATTATGGGAAGAGCGTGCAAAAGTTGCAGAGGACAGCATGATGAGCGAAAAGAAAAAGGTGATTTTTTTAGAAATGCTCGAAAGCCAGCGGCAATATCTTACTGAACTCAATAAAGACCCTAATATTGGCGAGGAGATTATACGGGAGCAATTGTACCAGATAGACCTTGAAGAGGAGCGGTTGAAGATAGTTTGAGGTGCCGTAAGTAGCCCTTCTTAAACCCCTTTTGTTGTAGATATAACGTCCTTCCATCCAGCATATTGCGCGAAAAAAAATATAGTTAAAAAACTGCATTTTGATGCATTCTGCGTTATATTTTTGGTTTTTCACATCACACAAAACCATCAGCATGATACCGGAAAACAAGCTCAACACAGTAAAAAAAACACTATTTGTACTTCCTTTTCAGGAGATCGACAGATCAAAATTAACACTTGCAGGAGGTAAAGGCGCTAACCTCGGCGAACTATCTAAAATCCAGGGAATCCTGGTGCCGGATGGTTTTTGCATTACTACCGAAGCATATAAAAAAGTGACCGAAAACAACCAGGAACTGAACAGTTTGCTGGATGAATTGGCACAGCTTAAAGCAGAAGAGCGGGAGAGTATTAGCAAAATCAGCGCAAAGATCCGTATGGCGATTGAAAGCGCCCCCATTTCCGGGGACATAGAAGAAGAGATTGCTGCTTACCTTACAAAGTTTGGTGAAAACACTCCCTTTGCTGTGCGGTCAAGCGCTACGGCTGAAGACTTGCCGACTTCATCCTTTGCTGGGCAGCAGGATACCTATTTGAACATTATCGGGAAAGAGGCAATTCTAAAACATATCAGCAAATGCTGGGCGTCGTTGTTTACCGATAGAGCAGTAACTTATCGCATCCAAAACGGATTCGACCACCATAAAGTCCACCTGTCTGTGGTTGTTCAGCAAATGGTGTTCCCGCAGGCTGCAGGAATTATGTTTACCGCCGATCCTATCTCCGGAAACAGAAAAATGTTATCCATTGATGCCAGCTTCGGGCTTGGTGAAGCTATGGTATCAGGACTGGTGAATGCCGATCTGTATAAAGTGCGTAATGGCACAATTACCGACAAGAAAATCTCCGCCAAAAAACTGGCTATTTATGCTTTAAAAGGTGGCGGTACCAAAGAGCAGGAGATTGAGCCTGAACAACAAAATAAACAAGCATTAACGGATGAACAAATCCTACAGCTTGAGCGTATAGGAAGAAAGATCGAAGCACATTTCGGCAGCCCACAGGACATCGAATGGTGTTTGGCTGATGATACGTTTTATATTGTACAAAGCCGGCCTGTCACTACATTATACCCGGTCCCTGAAGCGAATGATCAGGAAAATCATGTTTACGTATCTGTCGGTCATCAACAAATGATGACTGATCCAATGAAACCGTTAGGATTATCTGTTTGGCTTTTAACTACCCGGGCGCCAATGCTTACTGCTGGTGGAAGACTGTTTATCGATATTACGTCCATGTTGGCTTCATCTGCCGGCAGAGAAACGCTGTTAAACGTCACGTTGGGAAAATCCGATCCGCTCATAAAAGACGCGCTTACAACCATCATAGGAGAAGATTTTATTAAATTATTACCGGACGATGAAAAAGAATCAGGTCCCGGTAAAGGCAATAAAGCTGTGTCGCCTGCGAATTATCAGATACTAAACGATTACGATCCATCAATCGTTTCTGATTTGATCAGGAGCAGTCAAACATCGATAGAAGCGTTAAAACAAAACATCCAAACCAAATCAGGGTCGGACCTGTTTGATTTTATCCTCGAAGATCTCCAGCAATTAAAGAAGATCGCATTTGACCCGCAAAGTTTTGGTGTGCTTATGACCAGTATAAATGCTGCATTTTGGATCAATGAAAAAATGAACGAATGGTTAGGTGAAAAAAACGCTGCCGATATTCTTTCTCAATCTGTACCTAACAATATTACTTCCGAAATGGGTTTGGCGCTGTTGAATGTAGCAGATGTGATTCGCCCTTATCCGGAAGTGATCGATTACTTGCAACACGTAAAAACTGATAATTTTTTGGGTGAACTTGTTCAATTTGAAGGTGGGCAGGAAACCCAAGATGCTATCTATGATTATCTTAACAAATACGGCATGCGGTGTAGCGGAGAAATCGATATTACTAAAACCCGTTGGAGTGAAAAACCATTAACACTTGTCCCCTTGATTCTAAGCAACATCAAAAACTTTGAGCATAACGCAGGTAATCGAAAATTTGAGCAGGGACGACAGGAAGCTTTGAAAAAAGAACAAGAGTTATTAGATCGGTTGAAGCAATTGCCGGATGGTGAACAAAAAGCCAAAGAAACAAAACGGATGATCGATCTGGTCCGGAATCTCAGCGGTTATCGTGAATATCCCAAATACGGGTTTATTAGTCGCTACTTCATTTATAAACAAGCCTTAATGAAAGAAGCTGAACAACTCGTAAAGGCCAATGTTATTCATGAAAAAGAAGATATCTACTACCTCAGTTTTGATGAACTTCGCGAAGTAGTACGCACGAATAAACCGGATAACCAAATCATCAGCAAACGAAAAGATGAGTATAAGTTATATGAAAAATTAAACCCGCCTCGTATTATCACATCTGATGGTGAAGCTATTACCGGCAAGTACAATCGGGAAGATCTTCCTGCCGGGGCTATTGCAGGCATGGCAGTTTCTTCCAGAGTTATAGAAGGACGGGCACGTGTTATTTTAAACATGGAAGATGCCGATATAGAACATGGAGATATATTGGTTACCGCCTTTACTGACCCCAGCTGGACACCATTATTTGTATCCATAAGTGGCCTGGTAACTGAAGTTGGCGGGCTGATGACCCATGGAGCAGTTATTGCACGTGAATATGGCTTACCGGCAGTTGTCGCGGTAGAAAATGCTACCAAACTGATCAAAGACGGACAGCGGATACGGGTGAATGGAACAGATGGATATGTAGAGATACTGTAAAAGGTTTAAGAATTGTACCATAAATCTGTTTAAATTTTAATCAAGCCTTTGGTGGGCGTTACCCATTACAATCTTTTTTTAAATATTCACCATTTTTAAGGTATTTGTCATATAAAAACCTTTAAATTCGATCTATAAGTGCTATGGCGTTATTCTTGAAAGAAATTTAAACAGCTTCTAAATTATCCAATAAATAGCATTAAGATGGATCGCAGAAAATTTATATGGTCGGCTGGATTAGTTTTACCTATCGCAAGCGCATTACCGGCAAGTACGTTAAGCCTGGTTACAACTAAGAATGGGGCAGCTATCAATGAACCTGAGCCGGCGATTGATCATCAGCAAAAGGCCGACTATACTATTCGTATCGGCACTGGCCTGGTTGAAGTTGGCCCACAACATATCATATCGATCATTACCTATAATGGTCAATTTCCAGGCCCCTTACTACACTTTAAAGAAGGCCAGCAAACAATAGTTGATATCCATAATGATACCGATAGCGCAGAACAATTTCACTGGCATGGGCAATTTATCCCGGTAAGCGTGGATGGGTCAGCAGAAGAAGGGACGCCTTACATTCCAGCTCATGGAATGCGCAGAGAAGTGTTTACACCCAAACCGGCAGGCTTGCGCTTTTACCATACACATACAATTGCCGGGGCAAACCTGAACGCCGGACAATATTCAGGGCAGGTTGGCCCGGTTTATATAGAGCCAAAAGTAAAGCCAACGGGCTACGACCGGGAAGAGTTTCTCATGCTAAAAGAGTTTGAACCTTATTTTATGAAAGGCGGAGACATGGCCAGCGATTTTTTAAGCGGCCCGGTGATCCCGAAGTTGAAAGCCATACAGGACAATGCCGAAAAAGCTGCCCCCAATAAACCTAAGGGATACGAAGTTGGCTATAAAGTTTTTACTATCAATGGCAAACAACTTGGGCATGGTGAGCCTATAGAGGTTAAATATGGAGAACGCATTTTGTTCCATGTTGTTAACGGCAGCGCCTCTGAAATCCGCAGCCTTGCATTGCCTGGCCATACCTTTAAAGTTATTGCGATGGATGGTTTCCCGGTTCCAAATCCCGCCGAAGTTCCGGTATTATGGTTGGGCACCGCCGAACGCATATCGGCCATTGTAGAAATGAAACATCCTGGAAGCTGGATAATGGGGGACCTGGCAGATGATGACCGGGGTAACGGCATGGGAACGATAGTCCAATATCATGGGCAAAAAGGGAAACCGCAATGGGTAAAACCCAAACCCTATTTATGGGATTATACCATATTTGGCAAGCACAATACAAAGGTTCCTCAACCGGATGAGGTTATCAAAATGGTGTTTGAGAAACAGCAGGCAGCAGACAAAGGCTTTAACCGCTGGACGATAAATGGCGTGGCTTTTAACATGATGAACATGAAACCGATGTTCCACCTCAAAAAAGGCAAGCGTTATCGTTTGCAGTTATTGAATGCTTCGGACGATATTCATCCTATGCACCTGCACCGCCATAGTTTTGAATTAACCAAGATCTGTGGGAAGCATACCGCTGGTATTATGAAAGATGTAGCTATGCTCGGCGGCTTCCAGGAAATGGAGATAGACTTTGTCGCCAACAATCCGGGACTAACCTTATTTCATTGTCACATGCAACTGCACATGGATTTTGGGTTTATGGCTTTATTTGATTACGTATGATCCAGGTACTTTGATCTCTGATGGAAGCTAATCAAAGTAGTTTAAAAGATATCGCCAGGGTATTCCTAAAATTGGGGATCACCGCATTTGGCGGTCCAGCTGCGCACATTGCAATGATGCGGCAGGAAGTAGTTATTAAACGACAATGGCTAACCGAGCAACATTTTCTTGATCTGATTGGTGCAACTAACCTGATACCTGGCCCGAATAGCACAGAAATGGCGATTCATATCGGGCAGGAGCGCGGCGGGTGGAAAGGCTTACTGATCGCCGGAATTTGTTTTATCATGCCTGCTGTTTTAATAACAGGTTTTTTTGCCTGGCTTTATAAATCTTATGGCCAGTTGCCGCAGGTGCAGCCTTTTATTTACGGAATTAAGCCAGCCATTATCGCAGTAATTATCGCAGCCATTTACCCTTTAGCAGAAAAATCCTTGCAGACTATTGAATTGGGTATTATCGGTTTTGCAGCGCTATTGCTTAGCTTGTTTGGATATTCAGAAATACTGATCTTATTTGGTGCTGGGTTTATTGCGATGGGATTATTGGCTATCCGACTTAAGCGTACGAATTCGTCTTTGACTTTCCTGCCTTTTATTTTAACAGATAACACGTCTTTCTTCAATCTCAAAAATATCAACCTGTTCTTTTCCTTTTTAAAGATCGGTGCCATACTTTATGGCAGCGGTTATGTGCTTTTTGCTTTTTTGGATGCCGAATTAGTATCAAAAGGAATCATTACTCACAGGCAACTTATTGATGCTATAGCTGTAGGGCAATTTACGCCTGGCCCCATTTTTTCTTCGGTAACTTTTATCGGCTACCAGGTTAATGGCATCAGCGGTGCAATTATTTCCACTATAGGCATATTTCTCCCTTCATTCCTGTTTGTTGCGTTGCTTAATCCATTAGTTCGCAAAATGCGCGGCTCAAAACTGTTTGCCGCCTTTTTAAACGCGGTTAATGTGGCATCCATTGCACTGATCCTTGTTGTTTGTTATCAATTAGGAAAGGATAGCCTTACCGACTGGCGCCAAATTGCCATAGCTGTTTGTAGTGCTGCTATACTTTTTCGTTTTAAAGAAATTAATAGCGTCTTTATTATATTGGGAGGATCGGCTGCCGGGTATCTATTATTAATGATTTAGATGTGCGGTATTATTGAAGCTGATAAACCCTAAAGCGGTAAGGTAAACCAAAATGTACTGCCTTTATTTATCTCACTTTCCGCCCATAATTTACCGTTATGCCTTGTGATAATTTCGCTCGATAAATATAGCCCAATGCCAAGTCCTGATATGTTAGGTGAGGCGTCATCGACACGATAGAACCTGGAAAATATCTGGATGAGTTTATCAGAAGCGATACCCATTCCAAAATCTCTTACACCAACTTTAACTTCGCTTTCAGTACAGCTCAATAATACTTTTGCCATGTCAGTTCCGGGTGAATATTTAATGGCATTGGTTAGCAGGTTGATCATTACCTGTTCAATTCGTTGACTGTCTGCATTTACCATACAGCTTTCAACGTCCGTTTCCAGTGTAATTTTATATTTATCTGTCGTATGCTGAATCAGTTCTATTGCATCTTCAACAACATCCCTGATGTCAAATTCATCAATGGATAATTTTAATTTGCCGGCTTCTATTTTAGAAACATCAAGAAGGTCGTTAACTAAGGTTGTAAGTTTCTGTACCTGAAGGAGCGCCTTATTTACAAATTTTTGGCTTTGTTCATCTGTTTTTAAACGGCTAAGAATTTGTAAATAGCCATTAATGCTGGTGAGCGGGGTTTTCAGCTCATGGCTGGCAAGACCGATGAATTCGTCCTTTTTTTCATTCAGTGTCTTTACCTCTTCAAACAGTTTAGCATTATCAATTCCCATTGCAGATTGGGCAGCAATGGACACCACAAGGCTTTCATGATCCTTTGTAAATTTACCAGGTTCGGGGTGACCGAAAAATAAGCCGCCAATTACAACTCCTGAACGTGAGACTACCGGAACAGCAAGGTAACTAACCACAGGCAAGTGCCCTTTTGGCATTCCAAAATGCGGATCATTTTTTCCATAACGTGGGTCTTGGGTAACGTCGTCAATCCGTACTACACCTTCACCGGAAAAAGTTGGGTGAAATATTGCAGTATTTCTTGGCATTCCGAATTTTTCAAAAGCCTCCCTCGGTGCACCTGACAAAGTATATAACAAAAACGACTCCCCACTTTCATCCGTATTATTGTAAAAGAAAGCTCCGAATTTTGCCCCGGTGAGTTCTGTAGTAGCATCCGTTACTTTTTGCAGTATTTTATTCAGGTCAAGTTCCTCCGACACAGTTTGCACCATCAGGTTAATAATTTCCAATCTCTCTGTATAACGTTGGGTTATTTTCTGTTCTGCAATTTGCGTACTGATATCACGTGCAATCTTGGAAGCACCAATAATTTTTCCTTCAGTATCCACAATGGGCGAAACGGTAAGTGATATAGGTATTTCACGCCCGTTTTTTGCTACACGAATAGTTTCAAAGTGGTCAATTTTCCGCCCCCTTTTAACCTGTTCTATGATAAACGCTTCCTCTTTCAAGTGAGAATCCGGAATTATTATAGAAATATGATGGCCTACCACCTCAGCTTCCGAATATCCAAACATGCGCTCAGCAGCCTTATTCCAACTGGTAATTACACCGTTCATAGTCTTGCTGATAATGATATCATCAGTTGTATTAACAATAGCCGCTAATCTGGCTTGTTTTTCAGCACCCTCTATTAATTGGATTTCATTCAATTTTTGCTCTGTAATATCCAACACAGAACCTATGAAGCGCACCGGCTCCTCCTTTTCATTAAAGTAAACTTTCCCTTTTGCCTTTATCCAGCGGATCTTTTTATCCTCAGCACCTATCGTACGGTATTCTACATCGTAATTTCCGTTGCTTACTGATTTAATCATCACGCCGTCAATAATATTTAGAATACGTTCCCTGTCATCTGGGTGAAGACCACCGGCAAAATCCTTTTCATAGGTTACTGGGCCGTCATGACTGATCCCGAATAATTTCTTGCAACGCTCATCCCATTCCATGGTGCCGTTTATCAAGTCCATATCAAAAGTACCCAATTGTGCTGCCTCTTTTGATAAACGTATTTGCTCGTATGCCGACTCCAGATCTTTTTTTGATTTTACTTGCCCGGTTACATCAACAGCCACAATCATAATTGTATTGGTGAAGCCCTTTTCATCCTGTAAAGGCTGATAAATAAAGTCAAAATAGTATTCATTCAATTGGCCATTATGTTCCATGTAGGCCGGTATTTCGTATCCATAATATGGCTCACCTGAATCGTATACATCATCAAGCAATTGAAGAAATGGTTGCCCCTGCAATTCAGGGAGAGCAACAGCCAAAGGCAGCCCAACAACTGCCTGGGTTTTACCCCATGCCTTCAGCATTACGTCGTTGGCCGATTCTATAATCATTTCCCGTCCAACAAGCACACCAATTGCAACAGGAGCTCCCTGTACCAGGAAGCGAAACCTACTTTCGCTAGCTGCCAGATTGCTCACCATTGTCTGCAGATTCTTTTCGATTAGTGCCAGTTCTTCGTTCGTGGTTAATAATTCCTCATTACTGGCGGCCATCTCCTCGTTAACGGTCTGTAATTCATTGGTATAAGTCTCCAGCAATTTTCTTGATTCTACTTTATCGGTAGTTTCGTTGCAGGTTACCAGCACACCGGTCGGGTTACCCGACTCATCCGAAACCGGGCTATAGCTAAATGTCCAGTACACATCTTCAATTTGTCCATTACGATAAATTGGAATCAGCATATCTTCGTTCCAGGTTGCCTCTCCTTCAGAAAGTACCTGGTCAATAAGCGGTTTAATGATATGCCATATTTCGGGCCAGGCTTTTTCTGCAGTCATGCCCAAAATGGATGGGTGTTTACCATCAATACCGAGGCTTGGGCGGTAGGCATCGTTATAAAAACAAATAAGCTCCGGCCCCCACCATAAAAACATAGGAAATTTGGAATTCAGAATAATGCTTAGGGTGGTCTTTAAACTTTGGGGCCAAAATTCGGGCTTGCCTAAACTGGTAGTTGTCCAATCATATAAGCGGGTTAGTTCCCCCATTTCGCCACCGCCTTTTAAGAACAAGGGTGTAGATACGTTTAGGCTTTTTTTCGATGACATTTTTGGTGAAAAGTAATTATGGGCAATATGCTTAAAGTTATAATTTTAACTTAAAATATTAATGTACAGTTACTTTCACACACGTTAGTCATTGTTGAAAACCAGCAAAGAAAAAAATTTCTTAATTAGTATTCTTTAAAACCCCGCTGGCAATATTTTGTAACACGTCATTATTAAACGGCTTAAATATAAGCTATATACTCCCGCCTTATGGCACGAGTTTAATATTATTGTTGGCCGATGAAGAGACAACAGGAATATCCTTTAATTGTTCATTTGTTTTTAACGATTACGCAGAAACACAATGCCGGCATGCTTGAATAATCGATTGATATTGAGATATTAGACCCAGCCCGGAGGGCTATTACAACGAATCTATATATTTAGTTAAATAACTTATCATTTGAGAATTGTTGGAAATAAATTCCCGTTGATTAAAATCATCTGCATTAGCTAAAAGTGTTTTTAACGAATCGTTTTCCCGCCAAGGCATCAAATAATTTAACCTTGCAAACTCTTCCAAAACCTCAACCTGATGATCGTCTACATGCTCATCGTACTTCGAAAGCCGAGCAATTGCAATCACCTTTTTTTTAAGAAATAAAGCTTTCATTATCGACCCTACCCCGGCATGGGTAATAATAATCCTCGCTTTGTTATGAAGTTCGGTTAATTCATCAGGCTCAATAAATGGCTTTATAATTATATGCTCACTATCAGTTATGGTTGTGTATCCTGCCTGAACAAATACTTCTTCCGAAATTGTTCCGTCAGCACATAGTTTTTCTATTTCTATTAAGGGCCTTTTAAAATCCGTTACAAAGGTTCCAAGTAAAACAAGTATCATTAAAATACCCCTCCCAAAAATATCGCCTTTTTATAGTTGTCTTTAGCATCCGGCCATTGCACTATAAATTTATCGGCTATGGGGTAAATAAGATCTGCTGCTTTCGAGCCGGAATTCACCCGGGAAAATGATAATATAAAAACTATTTTAATTCCCAGTAACCTGCCTAAAAAACACATTGGTACTGCAGTTTCACTCCCTGTAGATATAATTACCTTAGGGTAATGTTTGAAAAGTAATTTTACCGATAGAAAAAAATTAACGATCAAGGTAGTAAAGAAAAGTATGCTGCGTTTTTTTCCGGTGGGGCGCGATTTAATAAATCTTATATTATACAACCTGCTGAAGAATCGTGTAAAAGGCGTCTTCTCCGTAATTAGTACATAATCGTACTTTACAAACATTTCTTCCAGCTGCAAAATCTCTGCTAAATGTCCCCCACCCGAACATATTAAGATAATTTTCTTTTTACACTGATCCATCCTTTTAATGAAATGATTTGTAACCCTATGAATAAAATAAATACCAACGGATATTTGAATCCTCCGTTTGCAAAAGGTTTATTTTGAATTAGGTAATTAATTGATAAAATGTATAAGGCTTAAGTCCGGGTATACTAAGAGGGGGTAGTTAGGTATACCGTTGTATATCAAATGTAATTAATGTAATTGAAACAACAAATTAAATTGTTTTAGTACATATAATTTTTACATTGGAGATAATAGGAGAGGAAACAATCCCCACTATCTGCTTACAAACAATGGCTGATTTGCTATTTATTTCAGGTACTGATATGGATATTTTGTTCGTTATAGTTTAAAAGGCAATTCTTTATCAAACGGAATTCTTCCTTAAAAAATGCTTATGCTTAACACCTTATTTATATGACTATGTGCGCTTTACAATTATGACCAGGTTAAATGCCTTTGGCTTGTTAACATAATGATAATATTAAATTCATATTTAAATAACCTATTTTTGAAATAAATGTTCAACCATGAAAAAAAGTAAAAAACAATCTCCTGTTAAAGACACTATAAAAAAATCAAAAGAAACCATCCGTGTTCGTCTTGTTAAAGAATTGAAAGCTGTTACAGACCTGCTTGTAAAACAAGGTTTAGCCACTGCGATTGATATTGAAAAAGAAGCCAAGAAACTGGCAAAAAAAATCACCAAAGGAATCAAAGCGCTGGAAGTTAAAACCGAAGCTCCAAAAGAAAATCCGTCACCAGCAGCTAAAGCTCCTGTAAAGGAAACTCCGCAGGTAAAAGAGGTAAAAGTTGTAACTCCGAAAGCTGCACCTAAATCGCCTGAGGCCAAACCAAAACAGGTTGTTGCTCCAAAACAACCAGCAAAGGTAGCCCCTGCCAAAGTAAATGCTGTTAAAGCAGCTCCAGTTAAAAAAGACGTCAAAAAATAATATAACAACAATAGCCGGGCAAATGCATATCCTGCAAATACCCGGCTATCGATTATTAATATGTAAAGCCTATTTAGCGGCTATTGCAGTTAACAATATCCCTCTTTAAAATTTATTGGTATTTAAAACCGGGTTTTGGCTGGCGTTAACCTGGTATGTTGTTATTGAATTATCATCACTTACCTCAACAACTCTGTAGCCGCGATAACTGGTACCCCAGCTGCCCCCAATATGCGAATCAAAAAAATGTGGCAATCTACCCGTGTGGCGTACTCCATCCAGATCATGGTTATGTCCATGAAATGCTGCCTTTACATTAGGATAAGCATGCAGCAAATCGACAGTTTCGGGGCAGTCTAAAAATATATTTTCATCCTCTTTTAACCACTTAACCGGGGCTATATGCAGTATCACAAAAACCACTTTCTTATCTTTAAGTTTCTCAAGTGAGTTTTTAATAAATACATTATCCGGGCATACATATTTTCCTTTTACACTGGCTGTGTTTGCAAATACAAAAGCAATGTCACCTTGTTCCAAAACATATTTATCTTCATACCCAAAAACATTTTTCCATACTTGCGCATCAGCAAAATCATGATTACCGGGTATGGTATAATAGGGCACACTTAATTTATCCAGGTAGTTTTTCTTTACTTCAGGAAGCAGGTCCGGCCTATCATGTACCAGGTCGCCGTTAATGATCACTAAATCAAAATGGTTTTTAGCGTGATCTTCATTCAGCCATTTTACCATATTGCTTGTGAATAAGGGAAAGTCAGTCTCCGGCTGCCCATAATGAAGATCGGAAGCAATAGCAAATCTCAATTTGGGTTTTCCGCTAACAGTTCTTTTATAAGTATTATCATCACTTGCAAAAGCATTTATTGCAGGCAAAAGGCTTAAACCGGCTATTCCGGCAATACTTTTTTCTATAAATTTCCGGCGGCTATCCATTTGATCTGTTTTTATTAAAAGTAAATTCTTAGTATGAAATTAATATGAACATGTTGGTCAATGTCATCACTACCGCAACCTTTTGCCTTCCAAATACTTTATTAAAGCTGGCGGGTTGTCTGTTTGCAAACCTTTTAAACCCATGCTAATGGCTTTGTCCCATATTGATGGTCCTTCAAGCGCACTTTGAGCGTCGGGCCAAACTGGTAAATTAACCAATGCAGCAAATGCAAGCATATCACTGTTATAGGTATTATAGTTTCCGTCGAGTACGTCAGGGTGATAGGCATCTATAAACTTTTTCATGGCACTCGTATCTTTCACGCTATCAGGCATGCTCAGCATCAGCGGCATTGTTGGGTCAGTTTTACGCCAGTCGGTAAGTTGCGATGGTTTATTAATGTAAACCAAAACCTGTTTCTCCATGCCATATTGTTTAAGCATCTTAAGGGTTGCGGTTGCATCGGCTTCCTTAAAATCAATGTAGATGTAAATCTTATCCTTACATAGTTTCAGGATCTCCTCAAATGTAGGGATACGATAGGCCGCCGTGTCCTGTTTGTTTTTATTATGTACTTTTAAGGCTTCCACCTGCTCAAAAGTAAGATTTTTGATAAGTCCCTTGCTGCCTGTCATTCGGTCCGTGCTGGCATCATGCATGCTAACAAGCTTGCCATCGCTGGTGGTACGCAAATCTATTTCAATATAATCTGCCCCATCTTTAATCGTTGCAGCATAACCTTCCAGCGTATTTTCAGGATAAACGGTATGGTCTCCGCGATGGGCAACTACAATATATTTGTGCCTTGCTTTTGGTACCGGATTAGGCTGACCATCGGCTCTTGAGAAAAGAAAGACCAGTATGGAAAGGAGTGTTACAAATTTCATGTTTTTATAAGCTCTTATGGGTATAACAGATCGTGATGGGTTCATTGAATTGCATTAAAAAGTCTATAAAACAAGGAAGCCATCCGGTTTTGGCGGATGGCTTCCTATATCAATATTTATTATTTAAGTATCCACATTATAGCGTTAATGTCGTCATTACCGCCATACTGGCTGGCTAAAGCTGCTGTATAGTTGGCTCCATTTGCCGAACGTTCGGTAGATGGATATTGAAAACGCATAGCTATATTACCGCCGTTACCTGTACCAGGGCCGGTAGTAAAATTAGGTACACCGGTCCTTCTCCATGTAAAGTATGACTCCAAACCAGAGTGGCGGAATAATGCCAAATACTTTTGCTGCAATATTTGTGTTAAGCCAGTGGCACCACCTGCATATTTCACACTTGCCTGAGCGTAATAAGTATTCCAGTTAAAGTCTATGGTATATACATCGTAATTAGCGGCATCCTTCACGCCTGTTGTTGAACCAGGGCGATAAAAATATGCAAGGAAATTGCCTACTATATTATAATAAGCTAACGAAGCTTGTATACCATTCTGGTAATGCGTTTCGGCGCTAACACCTGTAACCCAGCCACGGTTAATTCCTTCTGCAATATTAAATTCCTGCTCTGGATAGCCGATCTGGATGCTTGGCTCACCTGTATAAGTTGAGTAATAATGCTTACGGTTAATGAAAGAGTATTTCTGTAAACCGGCATTATTGTACATGGTACCCAAATCCAGTCCCGGATCTGCGCCTATGAACGATGAAAAAGCAGTAGGGCTTTGGTGCAGGTTATCTACATAGTAACGTGCAGGCTCAGCAGTTACAAAAACACGGGGGTCCTGTAAACTGGTAAGCAAACTGATATAAGTTTGTGAACTGTTTTGTCTTGATCCGTTTTGTCCAAAATTATCCGGATTTTGCGGGTAATAGTTGGTAGGTGAAACAAACACATATTGTAAATTATCTGCCGAGCTACCCATTAAAGGATACTTTGACGGATTAGTAACAATGGCCGAAAATTGTGCCGGTATGTTCATATCCGGATCGCTTATGGCCTTTTTGCTTAACGCTAAAAGTAACCTTAAATGAAATGCATTCACCACTTTTTGCCATGCTACAAGGCTGTTGTTTAAATAAATGTCTCCGCCTAAAGCTGAACCTAAGCCTGTGCCACCCGAGCTTGGATTAGCAATCAGTTGTGACATATCCGAGTTTGCGCTTTCTAACCAGGCCAGTGCCTGTATCATTACCGCCTTTTGGGTATCATATTTGGGCGTAAGGTTATTTAACCCCTGTAGGGCCTGAGTCATAGGTATATCTCCTCTTTCCAGGCTCATCTTACTGAAAAAATAAGCTTTGAAAAATTTACCCATTGCCTCGTACGGATTAATTGCAGCACCGCCCGAAGCAGCAGCATTGGTCTCCATTATTACTACGTTTTTCAGCGTAGTGTAATAGTCCGAGCCGCTTCCAAAGTTATAGGTGTTGTTACCGTAGTAGTTATAATTATAAATATAATATTGGTCGTAAATTTCGTTCTGTCCGTCAGGAAGGTCTACCAGGCTGTTTAATACACCGGTAAACAATAAAGAGGATGGCACGCTGTTTGGAACGTTATTATTCTTGGTAAGGTCCTCAAAGCTCTTTTTACAACTGCTTACTGTCAATAGGATCAGCATTGGCAGTAAATAAATTCTAAATATCTTTTTCATGATCGTTTGCATATTTAAATTAGAATGAAAGTTTTATGTTAAGACCATAACTGCGAACAGATGGCGACTGAAGGCCGGTAAGTGAAGTTGTTGTGTTGGCATACTGGTCAAGGTCAACATCCTTAAATTCAGAGTTTTTATAGAAGTATAATAAGTTACGCCCGTAAATAGATGCCGATGCCTTTGAGATGAATGTCCTTTGTAACCATTTTTTAGGGAAATTGTAGCTAATGGTTACCTCGCGCAGTTTAGCGTAAGTTTTGCTCATCAGGTTAGCTTCGTCAACATTATAGTACTCACTTACATATTCCTGCACAAATGCTTTCTGGTTATTAGGCGAATATTGTAATGCACCATAGTTTAAAACTGCACCTGTTTTTGAATCGTACTGAGGGGCAACACCGTTTGATACCAGTACACCCTGGCCAATGTACGACCCGGCATAACCCGGTTTACCAAAGTTCGACCAATCCTGGTAACGTGCCGCACCAAATGCACCTTCGGCAGTCAACGCATTACTACCCCCACGCATGGTTTTGTTATGTACATAATCAGTAGTAACACCACCAACCGAACCATCAAACTGGAAACCTAAGCCCCAATTTTTGTAGTGAACATTATTGTAGATAGACCATGTATAATCAGCATTAAGGTGACCTAAATACTGAGGAACAGGGTTTACAACCGGCTCACCACCTGGCGATACTGAACCATCAGCATTTGTTTTTGGCGAAGTGTTGATGATCATACCGGCAGGGTTGCGTACAAACGCAGTTCCGTAAAATTTATCAGTACGGTCGCCTTTTTTAAAGAAAGTGTTATAGGTTGATTGTCCCGGAGGCAATTGTTCGTAAACTTCCTTAAAGGTCGACCAGTTAACCAAAACATCCCATCCAAAACCACCAAGATCTTTTATTGGTGTTCCTGATAATGAAAGCTCATAACCTGTTTTCTTGGTTTTCAAGGCATTCAAAAACTCATCGGTATAGCCTGTTGCTGTTGATATTACGTTATCCAAAATTCTTGGTCCGTCAATATACTGATAAGCTGTTGCGCTTAATCCTAAACGGTTTTGCAGGAATTTAATATCGATACCTTCTTCATAGTTAACACGGGTTGAGGTTTTAATTCCGTTTTGATAAAGGTAATTTGAAGCATAAGCAGCTGCCTGGTTATTATAAGGCTTGCTTATTGAATAAGATGGATTAAGTGAATAAGCAGGTCCGTTATATGGCGAGTTATAAGTTACACCATAACCAAGCGGGTTAAGGAATAATGGGTTTGTGCTCGGGCTATTACTAACAGTTTGACCGCTATAAGCCGAAATAGTGTTAAACGGTGCAGGGCCTATAGTTGGGCTGGTATCGTCCGACCGTACGTTTGAATAAGAAGCCCTTGCTTTTAAGAATGATATAAAGTCAGGAAGCGTAATGTAGTCAGAAATTACAGTAGCTGCCGATAAGCTTGGATAATAATAGGTAGTCACGTTTTGGAAAGCTGATGATTTATCAATACGGCCTGTGCTCGATAAAGTGGCATATTTCCCGAAAGATAAATCCACCGAATAGAAGGCGCTCAATGTTCTCAGTTGCGAGTTAAAGCTGGTTCCCTGTACCGGGTTTTTTGAGTTACTGAATGAGTAATCTGCAGGAACGTTCAAATAATCTGTTGATACCCAGCTCGAATTATATTTAAAGCTGCGTAAATTACCACCTACTAAACCATTGATGTTTAAAAACTTATGTACTGTATAGTCAAAGTTTAATTTTAACTCAGTATTGTTTTCAAACAGATCCCTGCGGTCTTCGCGGTAATCACCCTGGTTACCTTCACGTCCATATGGGTGGGCGGAGTAAGGCAGGTCTTCAGTATGTAATAAGTTATAGGTATCTATCTGCGATTTCAGATTTATATTTACGTGATTATCAATCTTAAAGTTACCTGAAACATATCCGTAAGTATCGTTTTTATAATGACCACGGGTCCATATTTTGGTCAGGAAATAAGGGTTATGGTAACGGGTGTATTCTTCAAAATTCGATTGCACGTTTACTTTACCGGGCTGCCATATCGCTTTAATATCAGGTGCATTTACGCTCCAATCAGCACCTGTCCAAATAGCTAAGTTGTATATAATACTGTTCGGGCCATACTGAACATCCGGGTAGTCGTCAGTGCTCTGTCTGTTAAAGTCAACGTTTGCTTCAAATCTCCAGCGTGGGGTTGGGTTAAATGAAGCATAAAAGTTAACATTGGCAATATCCAGGTATTGTGATGGGATATAGCTCGACTGATGTTGTTGCGAAACTGAAAACCTGGTGGTATAGTTATCACCATTTGCAGTTAAAGCAATGTTATTATTTGTTTGATAACCGGTCGTTAAAAAATTAGCCAGGTTATTTGCACCACGTGCAACCCATGGTGTTTTTGAACGCGCACCTGTTACCGGGTCTACCGGGCTATCGTATTGTGCTATTAATTGTCCGGCAAAATATGGGCCCCAAACGTCATAATCGCTATCTACACCACCTGGTGCGCCGCCTTTACCATCCACAAATGTGTAGAAGGTGTTTTCGCCCGGTCCATATGAGTTTTGAATACGCGGAAATGCAACAAAACCTTTATTTATTACTGTACTGCTGTTTATATCAACAGTAAGCCCTTTTTTGTTTCCGCTACCCTTTTTAGTGGTAATTAAAATAGCTCCGTTTGCTGCACGGTTACCATATAAAGCTGCTGCTGCCGGGCCTTTTAATATGGTGTAGGTATCAATATCATCGGGGCTAAGGTCGAAGGTATCCGAGTTGATAGGTAAACCATCAACAACATATAGGGAAACGGTATTACCACGGATGGTAACATTCGGCACACCCAATATTTCGGAAGTTGCACCTACTGATAAACCTGCAACTTTACCAATTAATCCGTTTACAGGGTTAGGGTCGCGTGCAGTAGTTAAAGCATCGCCGTTTACAGTTTGTATGGAATAACCAATACGGCGTGTTTCTTTTTTAACACCCAATGCAGTTACAACCACCTCGTTTAATGACCTGGAATCATCAGCTAAGATCACATCATAGTTAGTTTGATCTCCGATGATGATTTCCTGTGTCACAAAACCAAGAAATTTAAAGGTAAGCACATCACCTTTTTGAACTGTAAATAAATAGCGACCATTAATATCAGTTACAGTACCTTTCGAGGTGCCTTTAAGCGTTACGCTTACACCAGGCAGGGGCTGTTTTTTACTGTCTGTTACGGTACCACCGATCTTTGATTGCCCGAATAAGAGTATTGGGGCCAGACAGAATAACAATACCGTTATTACGGTCTTTAATTGCATGTAAATCTGTTTCATCTGTTAATTTTTAATAGTGATGGGAAGGAATTTTTCATGCAGCAATACTAAACTTTGTTTATTATTAGTAAACTAAATTAGTATTAAGCAATGCTTAAGAATAGATGCAGAGAATGTTAATTGGATAGATTTCAGTAACAGGGGCGTTACTTATTGCTTACAAATATTTAATATTAAGATTTTAATATTAGAGATACGGATTAATGACTAATTAACAGGTGTGCTAATGCAATTTCCTTTAAATGAGCTAAGTTATCAACGGGAACGTTCAGTTCTTTAGCCATATCATCCCAATAGCGTAACCTTATTATTAATTCAGCATCAGGATTAAGTTCAAATTCTTCGGCTTCTTCGCTACTCATCCGGCCACCCTGAAACTCCAGCGTAGTCTTG
>JABDFZ010000065.1 GCA_013286325.1 Bacteroidota bacterium
TAATTATGTTTCTTAAAGCGGTCTAAAAACAAAAAATATGTCATTAACAAGGAGAGATGAATAAAAAAAGAAACTGCCATTGAAGCCTTTGTCAATGTTGTCACCATAAGTATTCTGAAGATTATAAAAAAGCGATGGCCTGTGCGATTCCCCTCTTGAGAGGGGTGGAGGGGTGTGTCCTTTGTGTGGAACTATCTAAGTGTTTTTGCAACATCACCTGGCGACGAACACATCCCGCCACCACACAATTCTGCGTTTGCCCCTCTCAAAAGGGGAATAAAAAATGTTTTGAATAACTATAGGGTTATCACCAGCAAGTCGAAACGCTTTTTAATTCTGTGCTAATTGTGTTGGCGGATTATCCTTTGGCTGGTCATCAGGGTTTTCGTCGAAACTATATAACTGGTATCTTTTAATAATACTCAATACCTGCGCCGACCATTTATGGCTGCTGGCATAGCCACGTTTTTGTATGCCATGCGCCCATCCTGCGTAATCAAAGTGAGTAAATTTGGCTGCCAGTCCGCTAAATTCGCTGCGCTCGGTCATTATCCGTGCAAAATCCTGGAAAGATTCGTATACAGAATCGTAGCGCTTATAGGCTGTTCTGACCTTCTTTTTGCGTTTGTAAAAAACAGCGCCGCCGCCGCCTTTTACGCCAAACTGGTTATTAAGGTGCTGGGCAAGGGTGCTGTTTCCGCATCCCGACTCGTGCATGGCAACACCCAATACAATACTTGCCGGAACCCCGGTTTCGTGCATTATGCGGATAGCGTCGTCCTTAAATTGTTCAATATATGATTTTGGGGTGTTTTTTTGCGCGGAAGCCAAAACGGCGGAAGCCAAAAACATTGTAATTAGTACGAGTTTTTTCATAATTATTTTTTTCTGATGACCAGTAACCCGTCACGAATAGGGAGAATCAATTTCTCAACCCTTGTGTCGGCAGCTATCTGGTCATTTAGTTTGCGGATGATCTGTGTATCGGCATCATTTTCTTCGCCATACACTTTTCCTTTCCACAAAACATTATCAATTATTATTAATCCTCCGGATCTTACTTTGTCAAATACGAGTTCAAAATAGGTATAATTATTTTTCTTATCGGCATCAATAAAAACCAAATCCCAGTTTTCAACCTGTAAACCGGGTATTATAGCTGTAGCCTCACCAAAATGAAGCTTTATTTTTTTGCTAACATTTGTTGATTTGAAGTGTGAATTGAGCATTTCTTCCAGCTCACGGTTAACTTCAATGGTGTGTATCTCGCCATCTTCGGTTAAGCCCTCGGCAAGGCAGATGGTTGCATAACCGGTAAATGTACCCACTTCCAGTATGCGTTTTGGCTGCACCATTTTGCTCAAAAAACTAAGCAGCCTGCCCTGGTAATGGCCCGATAACATGTGCGGCCGCAATACCTTTAAATAGGTTTCCCTGTTGATGGTTTGCAATGCATCCGGTTCCGGTTCGCAGTGCTCATCGAGGTATGTTTGCAGGATGTGGGGTAGAATATCCATCGCGGCAAAGGTAAGAAAAAATTTTTAAGTCAAATTTTCCGCACCTGATGGGCGCTTTTTCGCCTTAAAATAGCCTCCCGGGAATTGTTTAAAAACTTGTCATTTTGAGCAAAAAGAGGGTAAAAAACTGAAGCTAGCCCTCTTTACGACTTGTCGTAGAGAGGGTCGACCAGCGAAGCGAAGTCGGGGTGAGTAAACTATACACGCGACAATTTGATTTGCAGCTCCAATGGACGTTATCGTTTTAAAAAGATAACGAATGAATAATAATTGTTATGTAGATAGTATAAAACCTGACCGTAGGGTCAACCACATTGTAGAAAAGCCCAAAGTATAATCCTTTGCCTCGTAGAGGCCACCCCGCCGGTAAGAAAGCTTCTTAGTTTTACAAGTCTTGAATAAAGCTTCCCTCTTTAGGGGGCTAGGGGGCCTCAGTGGATCTTCTTCTCCACTCGTAACCCAACATCACTCACTTCGCGTAATGGGTTATCGCGCATATTCTGTTCTATAAAAAAGGTATAAGTGCCCTTAGCGGCAAATTTATGATTAATTAAAAACGGAACCTGATAGCTATATAAATTACCCGATCCTTTACCCAGCCATTCACCATCTTTATTGGCCAGTTTCATCTCATAGCGCCTGGTTGCCATCTTTTTGTCTGGTCCAATTTGCGAGATCAGCACAAACAGGTTCGAATATTTATAATCGCCGGTAACCCTTAAATTCATATAAAGGTTATAACCCGCCTTCTCATCATCAATTTTAAAACTGAACTTAACCTTGTTCAGGTATGTCCAGTTGTGATTGGCTATTTCCGTGTTTTCATCAATAACCCTGTACCTGTCAGTACAGCCGGAAACGGACAATACAATAGTCGCCGATACGATATAAAAGAAAATTAAACCCCGTTTCATTATTGTTTATCTGGCTGCCCGCCGCGATTTCCATCCGGGCGGTTTTGATTGTTTCTGTTTGGCCTAAAGTTTTTATTTCGGTTAGGATTCCCGCCTTGCTGCGGTTTGCCATCACCTTGCTTTGGTGCTTGCAGCCCCTGGTTTGGCGCGGCGCTTGCATCCGGGCGTGGTGTATTCCCTCCCTCTGCCGGCCCGTTTGGTTTCGGGCCCTTGTTGCGGTTCTTGTTTTTCTTTTTGTTCTGATTTCTGCGCTCGTCAAGGCGGGTTAAACTGTCCTGCCCAACAACGTTCTCGTAATCTAAAACTTTTACCGGTTTGGTTTCTACCTCTACTACTTCGCCAAGGTCTGCCGGGATAACGCCATCGCGGTTCATCTGCTGAATTTCCTTTACACGCGAAATAGGCAGCGGTATCCACGATTCTTCTCTCGGATAACTGAACCACATGAGCTTTTTAAAGATATCCGTTTTTTGCAGACGGGCGTCGCCTCTCTCGGTTTTTAAAACATTTACATTATCAGGGATGTGTTTTAGCGCATCCATATAAGTATCCAGTTCATAGTTGAGGCAGCACTTTAACTTACCGCACTGGCCGGCCAGTTTTAAAGTATTTAACGAGAGGTTTTGATAACGTGCAGCCGATGTTGATACCGTTTTGAAATCGGTCAACCAGGTAGAGCAGCAAAGCTCGCGCCCGCACGATCCTATCCCGCCTAAGCGGCTTGCTTCCTGGCGCATACCTATCTGGCGCATCTCAATGCGGATACGGAAGGTCTCTGCCATTTTTTTAATCAGTTCCCTGAAATCAACGCGGCCTTCGGCAGTATAATAAAAGGTGGCTTTAGTTTTGTCGCCCTGGTAATCAACGTCGCTTAACTTCATCGACAGGTTTAGCTGTAAAGCCAGCGTCCTCGATTTATGCATGGTTTCCCATTCAAGGTCTTTGGCTGCTTTCCATTTGTCAACATCGGCAACGGTGGCCTTCCGGTATATCTTCTTTACAACATCTTCCTCTTTAACACGGCGTTTTACCATTTGCATCCTTACCAGCTCACCGGTTATGGATACATGGCCCACATCATAGCCGCCTGTAGCAGCTTCAACAACAACCAATTCTCCTGCTTCAAGGTAAATATTGTCCGAATTAAGGAAAAACTCTTTCCTCGAACCTTTAAACTTTACTTCGATGATGCCAAAAGGCTTATAATTTGTCGGCATGTCCATGTGCGACAGCCAATCGTAAACGTCTAGTTTGCTGCAGCCATTAGTAAGGCACGAGCCGTTACTTTTGCAGCCAGCGGGTGAGCATCCGCCCCCCGTTGAGCAACTTCCACATCCCATAATTGATCTATATATTAGGTGTCCGCCGTGTGGCGGATCGTTTTAAAACTTAGTATTTTTATAATTTGTAAAGATACATCTAAAAACAAAATTTTAGGGTTACCATTTCTCTCTACATGATAATGGGCTTTTTCCAGCTCACTAACTATGGCCTGTGCCATGGCAACATTCATTACATTAGTCATCTTTTGTGCCGTTTCCAGCTCGTGGGCGGGTAAATGCACCAGGTTGCCCGCGCCGGATAAAAGCAGACAACATTCCCGTATAAAGCTTATGCCGTAGCGTAAAAAGTTCTTCTGGTTTTCGCGGCCCATCTTCGAAACCTGCTCAACAAAAGCCATTACCTCCAGGCCTTTATTGGCAAAACAAAGCCGCAGCCATTGAACAAATTGCGCATGGTAACCCTTATTATCATACTGTAGCATGGTTAGTGCCTCGGTTAAATTGCCGTTGCTTAAATAAGCGATTTCGGCAGCGGCATCTTCAGTTTGGTTATGCTGACTGATCAGGTGTTCTTTTATATCTTCAAACCCCAAAGCCGGGATCTTTATCAGCTGCGTACGGGATAGGATGGTGTTTAGTATCTGGTCCTGGTTCTGGGCCACCAGTAAAAATAAGGTATTGGGTTGCGGCTCCTCAATAATTTTAAGCAGGGCATTACCTTCCTTGTCCAGGTATTCGGGCAGCCAGAGTATTAAAACTTTGTAGGCCGATTCAAATGGTTTAAAGCTAAGTTTTTTAATAATTTGGTGGCACTCGGCAATATTAATGTTAGCCTGTTTGTTTTCGGCATCCAGGTATCCTCTCCATGCATCAAGGCTTAAATACGGATTGGCGGTAAGCGCATCGCGCCATTGCTCAATAAACGTTAAGGCAGTATCGTCTTTGTGTTTGGCGAAGAAAGGATAAGAAAAATGCAGATCGGGATGCATCAGTTTCTGATACTTCCGGCATGAGGAGCATTCCCCGCACGAATCATCGGTTTGCTTATCCTCACACGATAGGTATTGCGCATAAGCTACAGCCAATGCCAGGCTTCCGGAACCCTCCGGACCTAAAAACAACTGCGCATGGCTAACCCGGTTTTCATTAACCGAATTGACCAAACGTTGCTTTATAGCACCTTGTCCAACTATTTGCTTAAACTGCATTGGTGCAAAATAAGGAATAGATTTGAGAATTTAGATGTGGGATATGAGATTTGCTCCTGAAGGCGGAGGATACGACAACTTTTTTACATAAGAATAAAAAATCGTCAAAACATCAGATGATATGACCTTTAATGATTTGGTCTCTGGATGAAATTTTTTTAAGAATTCACCTATCTTTGAATCAATGACAATATTTCTCATATCCCTCACATCTCCTATCTCACAGCTATCATGAGAATAATGGCTTTCGATTATGGCACCAAGCGCATCGGCATCGCCGTTACCGACCCGATGCAGATCATAGCTACCGGACTGGAAACCATCCATCCCAACCAGATCATCGAATACCTTAAAAAATACCTGCAAGCCGAACAGGTGGAACGCTTTATTGTTGGCGAACCTAAACAGATGGATAATACCCCGTCGCAATCAGCCATACACGTAAAAGGCTTTGTAAACCTGCTGAAAAAAACCTTCCCCGAAATCCCCATCGAAATGCTTGATGAGCGGTTCACCTCAAAAATGGCTTCGGCCACCATCGCCCAAAGCGGCATGAACAAAAAGAACCGCCAAAATAAAGAGCTGGTAGATACCATCTCAGCCGTGATCCTCCTGCAATCATACATGGAAGGCAAAAGCTTTTTATAAATAAGACGATTTCTTAGAGACGCCCCAACATATAAAAATTAAAAACAATGTCATTGCGAGGCACGAAGCAATCGCATGCTATACAGAGCGAACAGAAAGGCGCGACCCACCCATAAGTTTAATTCTTCTTTTGCTAAAATATTTAACTTAATTTTGCTAATATTTTTATCAAAATGGATATTTATATTTTAATTGCCGCCATAGTTATTCTTTTAATTGCAGTTTTGCTTTTTTTGAAGAAGCCTAAATCTGTTGAAGGTATTTCGGCAGATGAGCTGCTGCGTTTAAGAACTGAGAATAACTCCCTTAATCTAGAACTGGCAAAAACAGAGCAATATGCCCTGGGCTTAATTGCTGAAAAAGAGAGCATCACTCATCTTTTAAAAGAAGAAAAGAACCGGCTGCTGGACGAATTAATTGATGAGCGGGCTCAACTGGCCGCAGCTAATCAATCTCTGGAAAGTGCGCGGGCTTATTATAGATCACAGCAGGAAAAAATACAGGAACAAAAAATCGAAGTCGATCAGATCCGTAAAGATTTTCAGCTCGAATTTCAAAATATAGCCAATAAGCTGCTGGATGAAAAGTCGCAGAAATTTGTAGAAACCAACCGCACCAACCTCGACACCCTCTTAAACCCGCTTAAAGAAAACATCAAAGCCTTTGAAGAAAAGGTAGACAAAGTGTATAACATGGAAGCTGCCGAACGCAATACGCTCAAAGGTGTTATCACCCAGTTGATGGATCTTAATAAACTGATCAGCACCGAAGCGCAAAACCTCACCAAAGCTTTAAAGGGCGACAATAAAAAGCAGGGTAACTGGGGTGAGGTGATCCTCGAAAAAGTGTTGGAGCGTTCAGGCCTGGTAAAAGACCGCGAGTATCGCCTGCAGGCGTCATTGAGCGGGGAAGATGGCACACGACTACAACCCGATGCTATAATTGACCTACCTGATGACAAGCATCTCATCATCGACTCGAAAGTGTCGCTTATTGCTTATGAGCGTTTGGTAAATGCCGAAACCGAAGAGGAGCGCAAGCTGTATTCAAAAGCACATGTCGAATCCATCCGCGGACATGTGAACAACCTGTCGTCAAAAAACTATCACGATCTTCAGCAGGTAAACTCGCCCGATTTTGTTTTGCTTTTTGTGCCTATAGAATCGTCGTTCAGCTTTGCAGTACAGATTGATGCCGAACTTTTCAGCGATGCCTGGGATAAAAGAGTGGTTATTGTAAGCCCGTCAACCTTGCTGGCTACGCTGCGTACCATTGCCAGTATATGGAAACAGGAGCGGCAAAACCGTAATGTGCTGGAAATTGCACGGTTAAGCGGCGCCATGTACGATAAATTTGTGGGCTTTGTAGGCGATATGGAAGGCATCGGCAAAAACATTAAGCAGAGCCAAAATGCTTACGATAATGCTTTTAGCAAACTTGTTGAAGGCAATGGGAACTTAACTAAAACCGCAGAAAAAATTAAAAATTTGGGAGCGAAGGCAAATAAACAGATCGAGCAAAAATATATTGCTGAGGAATAAACTAAACAGAGGTTAGCATAGATTTTTTGGCTAAAGCCCTAACTCCTATTAGCCCGGTATCCGTCCCATAAATGAGATGACAATGAATCCGGTTTTTTCATTGCCGTTGGTTTTAACCAACGGTATAAAAAGTTAAGTAAGCGAGGGCTTTAGCCAAATATTATTCGATATTTTATACGTGTTTGTCTGAAGCTTTTAATTATCGGAAAACACCAATTAATTCAGGACATACTTATTATCAGCACTTATTGTCGCAATGCCGTTTACATTTAATGTGTCAATCTCCCCGCTAAATTTTAATGTCAGGTCGCTTTTCATCGATTCAGGGAAGTTGGCCTTAATATTGTAAACCATCAAACCTTTCCCATCGCCATTTATTTTAAAAGTGCCCTGTTTAATGGGAAGGGTCATATCCATACTTTGAAGTACATCAAAAGTGGCTTTTCCGTCGGCTATGCTGATTAATTTATAAGTTATCTTTACATTCAACGCCATATTATTGGCCGCTACCGGTATGTTTAATGGCATATCCTGTGTAAATGTTTCACCAATTTTTATCTCTCTATCCGGAAATTTAACCTGGTTAGTAATAGCACTCACCATTTTTGATGTCATTTTTTGCGTAGCGGAATCCAGCATCGATTTTCCACTTATCGAATCAATTGTAAGCTTGCCTTCCTGCTGCTGCCAGCGGGCGTATACCTTGCCGGTAGAAGGCATAGCCGGTATAGGAATGTCTTTTCCGTTAATGGTTCCGCGTATATCTCTGCTAACATTATTAAAAATCAGTGGAAAGCTTTTATCCGCATTTAAATGCCCGGTATTTATAGCATAAGTTGCACTCATGCCCATATCGAGCACTAATGGCTGGGTTATGCCCTGCTCTTCCAATTTGCTCAGAACTTCAGCATTACCGCTTAAGGTAACATTGAATTTCATTTTCATATCGGTCGATGCCTGGTATGTTTTATCTGGTGAGTATTTTATTTTAAAAATAATACCCTTCTGCGCTTTAAGCTGAGTGAATGATAAACATAATAAGGCATAAATAAATAGCTTTTTCATCGGTTATAAATTTTCCTAAATATATAAATTAATGCCAGATGTAAAACTATCCTAGTTCAAATAAGGAAACTGAATGATAAAAGAGAGGTCGTCATGGTGAGCTTGGTCGAAGCATGTGGGCAAAGGCCCATGCACAATGCCTGACGTAAAGTAGACACAGTGGCTTTTAATCGTGCTTCAGTTCTTCCCGTATTTTATTCATTGTATTTTCAAGCTGCTCTGGGGTAAAGCTAAGCTTTGGGCGGGCGAAGTTCAAATCATCAACCCTGTTCATTGGTATTAAATGAATATGCGCATGAGGCACTTCCAGGCCGATAACTGCAACACCAACCTTTTTACATGGAATAGCCTTTTTTATTGCGGTAGCAACAATTTTGGCAAAAATCTGCAGGCCGGTATAAAGTTCATCGTCCAGGTCAAAAATATAATCAACCTCCTGTTTAGGGATTACCAGCACATGCCCTTCAGCAAGGGGATTAATATCTAAAAATGCCAAAAAGTCAATACTTTCAGCCACTTTATACGCCGGGATCTCGCCTGATACTATTTTTGAGAAAATTGTCATTTTAAGTTGATTAAGTTAATTTATTATCCCTATCCCCATTGTCTGTGTCCCCACAGACAATAAGATTTTTTCTTTCGGACTTACCGACTTCCGGACTAACTACTTACCGTGATATCTCCAATATCTCAAATTCCATTTTGCCCGCAGGCACAGCAATTTCTGTAGTTTCACCTACTTTTTTGCCTAATAACCCTTTGGCAATTGGCGAAGCAACAGATATTTTGCCCGATTTTAAATCAGCTTCACTTTCTGATACCAGCTGGTAGCTCATAACAGAACCGTTTTTAATATTCTTTATTTTTACGATAGATAAAGCCAGTACCTTCGATGTATCTAATTTAGACTCATCAAGTATGCGGGCATTGGCAAGCAGTTCGCCCATTTTGGCAATTTTAGCCTCGTGCAGGCCTTGTGCCTCCTTCGCGGCATCATATTCAGCATTTTCCGACAGGTCGCCTTTGTCACGTGCTTCAGCTATTGCTTTGCTGATATTGGTACGACCTGTAGTTTTCAGCTCGTGTAATTCTCTCTTTAAATTTTCTAACCCTTCCTTGGTATAATAGGTTACATCTGCCATAACTCACAAATTAAGTATTAATAATTTAGTTCCACTGCTTGCAAAAAAAAACCGCCCCCCTGTTTTAAGAAGGACGCAACGACTTTCTTTAAAAAGCAAACAAGACTATATCGGCAGCGCCTACATAGTCTTGCTTTGTGTTAAACGAAGATAAGTGATTTAAGTTTTAATATCCAAATTTTTCTTTGCTTCATATAATATACCGGTAGCCAATTCCCCTCTCTGCTGCGCAAAGAGGGGTGACAAGCGCAGCGATGCCGGGGTGATTAAGTGTCCCCGTCTTCCTTTTCTTCTCCCTCTTTCCGCCGTAGGCGAAGAGAGGGTCGACAAGCGTAGCGATGTCGGGGTGAGTCGATACCGCCATGCATTAACGTTAATATCGCTTACCGATTTATTGACATTTATCAACGCAAAATCCCTCCGACATATCAGACCTTTGAAATAGAAACACAACCAAATGAAGAATATCTTATTTACGCTATACCTTCTTACCTGCGCCTGCGCAGCTTTTACGCAACCAAGTACAGCTGCATCAGCAAAAACTGGCGTAACCACCCGTGCTTTTGCCGATAGCAGCAGGAGCAACTGGTTAGGAAACGGTCCTCGCCCGCTTCGCACGATTATTTGGTACCCCGCCGGCAATGGTGGACAGGAAGAACAGATCAATGATCCCATGCAGTTTTCCGGGACGCCAGTTGTTTACCGCGAGGCTCCAATTGCCGGAAAAAATAAATACCCATTGATCATCATCTCTCACGGGGCAACCGGTAACGCCATCCAGATGCGCTGGCTGGGTTATTATTTGGCATCGCATGGGTTTATTGCTGTTGCAGTTAACCATAATGGCACTGATGAAGAAGAACGGCGAACCGACGGCCCAACCCTGTCTGATTTCTGTATGTGGCAACGCCCGAAGGATATTTCAGTGGTCTTAGACAAGATCCTCAAAGACTCTTTCTTCTCCTCCCGCATTGATACAAGTCGTATAGCCGTTGCAGGTTTTTCACTCGGCGGCGCAACAGCAATTTGGGTTGCCGGGGCTATATTTAATATCGATGACCTGGCTAAAAGCGAACCAAATCCACCACCACAGATCCGCGATGCCATTAACAGGTTAAAAGACCAGGCTAAAACCGACCCGGTGATCATCAATTCTGCCAAACACTCGGGCGATTCATTTAAAGACAAGCGTATCAAAGCCGTTTTTGCACTCGCCCCCGCTATCGGCCATGGCTTTAGCAAACAAAGCCTTCAAAATATCACGGTGCCCGTGCAAATAGTTGTAGGTGATGCTGATCTGATTGCCCCAATGGATTTAAATGCCAAATACTATACGCAAAACATCCCCACCGCCAAAAAACTGATCATCCTCCCCGGCGAACGTGGCCATTACACCAAACCACCATTCGCTAACGAACGCCCAAAAGAACTACAGCAAGTTAGTGAAATAGCGCTCAGGTTTTTTAATGATGTATTAAAGTAAAAAACAAATTAAACTCTGGATTGGCTAATGATTTTTGGCTAAAGCCGGATTTTACAATACCCCTGTATCCGTCCCATAAATGAGACAGCAATGAAGGTGGTTTATTGCGGTTAGTTTTAGCGGATGATAGAAGGCTTTATCACTTTATCCACTCACAAAAGAGCCGGTAATGAAGAGCGGCTTTTTTCATTGCCGTTGGTTTTAACCAACGGTAGAAAGAGCTAAATAAGCGACGGCTTTAGCCAAATATTCTAAAACAAACATAACGGGGGCAAAGTTGAACCCCGTCCCGCGTTAAGGATGGCAGTGGATACCGGCCCCGCGCCTAAGGCCTGCAGGCGTATGAACGGACAGCCTGGGCCGCAGGCAACGCCCAAAGTATAATAAAATAAACACTGCCCATATTAAATGCTCCTTAACTATTTTCCAAACGCAAAAACAACCCTATCCCGCGGCTCCGCTACCTTCATTTTGTCATTCTGAACGCAGTGAAGAATCTTCTGCATGGGACGAAAACGCGGATAAGCATAGCGGCGACTCGTCAGTTTTATAAGATTCTTCACTGCGTTCAGAATGACAAATAGGGCTTTTTATCTTCTGAACGCTTGTGCACCACCTTCAAACAACCCCAAACCGGCCCCAACCAAAAAAGGCTCCCGGTACAAACCGGAAGCCTTTTATAAAGTTTTAATTCCCTTTGCTTACAAATACTTTGTAATCTCCGGAGATAAAGGAGTAACCTGTGAACGGAAACGGTGAATTAAATTGCCATTTTCGTCAATCAGGAATTTCTCAAAGTTCCATTTAATTTCTCCTGTAAAATCAGGGTTTGGTGCCTCTGTTAAATATTTAAACAAAGGATCAATGTCATCACCTTTAACGCTCACTTTTTCGCTAAGCGGGAAAGTTACGCCGAAACGTTTTTCGCAAAAGGTTTTAATTTCAGAGTTTGAGCCCGGGTCCTGCTGGCCAAAGTTATTGGCCGGGAAGCCTACAACAACTACCTTGTCTTTGTACTGGTCAGCTAGTTTTTGTAAGTCAGCATATTGAGGGGTAAAACCGCATTTTGATGCAGTATTAACAATCAATACTTTTTTGCCTTTGTATTGGGCAAGCGAGAACTTTTTCCCTTCAATGGTTTTCAGTTTAAACTCATAAACCGATTTTGGTACAGGAACAAACATAAGGGCAAGAATAAATGCAAGTATTTTCATGATTTAAAAAGTTGGTTTTGTAACTGGATATACGGTTGTTTTTAAAGATGCGTTGCCTCAAATACCCGTCATGCCGAATTTATTTTGGCATCTCAACGGTCATCCCCGTAATTATGGCATTGCCAGCATGTGGGGTGCTGAAACAAGTTCAGCATGACGTCCGTGAGACATCTTTGGTAAAATTAGCTAATAAAGCCCCGCATTTTCAAATAGAAATCTTCTTTAAATGTCATTTTTTCTTTTTCCGCAGGTTTTTTGTCCTTATAGCCCAGCAGATGCAATGCGCCATGAATAATTACCCGGTGAAGTTCGTCTGCTTCGGTGATATCGAATTTAATGGCGTTTTCGCGGATGCGGTCGATAGAAATAAAAATATCGCCAACTATAGTAGCAGCGATATCCGAATTATCAAAGGTTATTATATCAGTAAAAGTATCGTGGTTAAGATATTGCTGATTGATCTGTAATAAATAATTATCTGAGCAAAAAATATAGGTAAGCTCTTTTAGCTTATAGCCCTCGGCTTGTATAGTTTCTGTGATCCACTGCCTTACGGCTGTTTTGTTTTTTAGCTTATAGGTAATATCTTCTTCAAAAAACTGGATAGCCGGCATTATATCTTAAAGTGAAGTTCAACTTCGTTGCCTTTGGTATTAAATATGCACTGATCAGCCAGGTGTTTAATAATAAACACGCCCCTGCCTGTCAGGTTTTCCAGGTTTTCAGGTGCCGTTGGGTCGGCAAGGTTGTTATAGTCAAAGCCTTCGCCCTCGTCAGTAATCGTCCATATAATCCGGCGGCCTTCAACATCGGCATTTACAATAACTTTTTTGTTTATATCAAGCTTATTGCCGTGCACAATAGCATTAATAGCCGCCTCGTTAAGACAAGTCATCATGTTTGCAAAAGTATCTTCGCTGATCTTGTGCTTATCGGCTATCTCTTCTATCAAATTTTCCAGCAATGTTATGCTTTCCTGCTTTGAAGGAAGCTGCAAGGTGTACAGTTCACTAGTTTGAACGTTTGGTTCCATGTCATTTATCATTGAGTAGATCAAAGTAAGATTTTATTTTTAATTTGTAATATAAATTTAGCGCAGGCGGTACGGTCCGTATCTGCTCTGTTTGTTTTTGTTTGCTTTGCTGGTATTCCTGCAAGGCTTTTATGTATCCCGGAGGCGTATCTTTACCTGCATGGCTCTCGCGTTGCTGGTCCTGTTCACGCTCCTGTTCGGCCTTTTCAGCCTCTAATAAACGGCTCTGAATCTGCTGTTGCCGCTTAACAGCATCGTCCGTTATTCTCCTGTTTACGAGATCACGCTCAGTTTGTTCCATTTCTTTCGAAATTTTATCCAAATTTCCCAAACCGCCTGTGCCGTCTTTGTTATCTTCCCGGTTTATTTGCTGTAATGCCTCTCTGATCTGTTGTTGCTGACGGGCTAATTTAGCTAATTGTTCACTAATATTTCCATTATTTCCCGACGAACTTTTTCCCTGGTTTCCCTGCTGCCCCTGTTGCTGCATCTGCTCCCTTGCCTTTTGCATATTTTGGTTTAGTTGCTGCTGCATTTTCGACAATTGAGATATCGACTGTTTCTTCCCTTTGCCCTTACCGCCACCCTTTTTCTTCATATTTTGCAGCTGATCGAGCGCTTCACTAAGCATTAATGCCAGGTTGTTCATGCTCGTCATGGCATATTGCTGGTTACGGGTAGCTTCGGCGGTGCGCCTGTCGCCGAGGTTATCAAGCGCCTGGTCAATATGGCTGTTTATCCCGGTTATCTCCTGGTTAACGGTCGATTGTATCTGCGGTATCCGCCTGCTTAAGGCATAAAGGCTGTCTTCAGCAGTTTTAAGATTGTCTTTTATATTCTTCTGATTTTGCGCCAGTGTAATATAATTCGGATCAGTTGGGCTCGTGGTCTTCAACGTCTGCATTACCCTTTCCTGCTCGAATGAACTGTTAACCAGGTTTTTTAATAACTCACGTAATTGCTGCGCATCAACGCTGTTCTCGCTTTCCTCGCCCTCCTGCTCTTTTTGCTGCATTTTTTCTGCAAGCTGCTTCATTTCTTTTGCAGCTTGTTTTTGCGATTCTGCAGCTTTTTGCTTCTCGTTCTTTTTTAAGCTTTCCGAGCTTTTTTCCATTTGCTCATCAATGCTTTGTTCTTCTTTTTTAGGATTTTCAAAATCCTGTTTATGCTCTGCCTGTTCGTTTGTTTTTTTCAGATCGTCCAGCGATTTTTTAATGTCCTGGAAATCATTATTCAGTTTTTGCTGCTCATTCTGTAAGCCCTGTGGATCTGTGTTTTGTTGTTTAGCCTGGTCAGCCAATTTTTGCTGTTGTTCCGATAGCTTATTCAGCTGATCAACATTCTGATTCAATTTTTGCTCAAATTCCAGTTTTTTGTAGAGTTCAAGCATCCGGTCCAGCTCTTTTTTTAACGATTTATTGTCAACCTGGCTCTTAGCCAATTCATCCCTTGTCGATTCTTTTTGCTCCTGTTGCAGCATCTCCTGCAGCTTTTCAAGCATTTCCTGCGTTTTCGGGTCCAGCACATTGTTCAGCAACTGTTCCATTTGCTGCTGTTTTTCGGTCAGTTGTTTATCCTGCTGCTGGTTTTCCTGGCGGTTATACAGGTTCTTTTTGTTGTCGGCCTGTATTTCCTTTATCAGGTCATTAAGGTCTTTCCGCTTTTGTATCAGGTCTTCAATTTGCTTCTTTTCATCAAACGATAACGAGTTTTTATTCAGTAAAAGCTGGTTAAGCTTCTGCGAATCATGCTCAATCTGCCCGGCCAATTTAATAGCCGATTCCATTTTTTGTTTGATAGCCTGCGTTCCGGCATTCAGCTGATTATTCAGTTCCCTTGCATCTGGTACGGTAAGCGTACGCTCTGGCGACCGCACTTTTTTAGGGCCGTTAACGCCATCGTTATCCGCAACCTCAAAATAATAAGTTACCTGGTCGCCGGGTTTTATACCAAGCTCCTTTAAGTTCCAGAAATAAAAGAAATCCGATTGCACCTGGTCCAGATCAGCCTTAACAGGCTTGGTGAACGATTTTAAATTAGCTTTATCACCAGGAGCACCAACAGCATAATGGAAAGTCAGCGACGAAAACCCATGGTCGTCCTGTATCCTGCCGTTAAAGTAAAGCGTTTTCATGCTCACCGAATCCTGCTTTTCTTGTACAGTTATCGAAGGCGCTTCATCAGCAATAACATTTACCCGGTAACTGGCCGAATCACTATGACTTACAAGGGCATTTACAGGGGTTATTTTGTAAACACTGTTTTTAATGATCCTTTCGCGGTGTTCAAAAACATCTTTAGCGGTAGCGGTTATCTTGCCGCTGTTGCCGTCCATATTAAATAGCAGGCCCGATGCATTTTGTGTATGCATAGCCCAGGTAACTACAGTTCCGGCCGGTATGGTCAGGTCTCCTGCATTTGCCAGTGTTTCATTCTTTTTATGCAGATAGGCCGGGTAAGTTAACGCTACATCAAAATGAAGCAATGCAGGGCGCAGGTTAACCTTTATTTCGTAAGGTATTGATGTAAAGCCATTTGCCGTAAGTTTAAATACGGTGTTTTGCTGCAGATTGGTAAACAGGTAATGAAAGCGGCTGATGTTTTCTTTATCAAGCTTAAAAGTAGTATTTGCCGTTTCCACATAAACATCCGCAGGCAGTTTATCGCCAACAAGCTTTAAATCGAGTTTCAAATCCTCTCCCTGCACTACAGAGAGGCTTTTGTTTTGTACCACGAAATTAAAAGGGGCTATCGATACAAAGTATTCGTTGTGTCTTATCAACCTCTTGGTGCTCTCTGTTAATACCGACGGTGCAGCGAAAGCAATAATGCAAATAACACCTGCCGGGAACAGCGCCCACTTAAGGTATTTGGCATTTTCCTTAATATTTATGGCCGATGGAAAGCTTACAGGTTTTAAAGCCTCTATTTTTTGGTTGATGCTTGCCTCAATAAGTGCCCGGTGTTTTTCATCCTCCCCTGCAAGCTTTTTAAGCTGAAGGGTGTTCAGCAGTTTGTCGTGTACATCGTTAAAATGTTTACCTATAATTTCGGCAGCCTGGGCATGGGTTAATGATTTACCCAGCTTTAGCCACGCAAGCAGCGACGGCACAATAAGCCAGGCTATCAGCCCGACATTCAGCACAATAAAAAGATAAAAAAGCAGGGTGCGGAAAAGAATATTAAAGTTGCCGAAGTATTCGCTCAGGGTAATAACCACATAGGCCGAAAATAAGCCAGCCCCTAAAAAGATCAAACCCCGTAAAAAATTATTGAAATAATATTTCCGGATAAAGATGTTGATCTTATCAATTAAGAGCTCATAATTATCGGTAGCGTTCATATTTCAGCGCAAAATATACGTAGGCTATTAACGTAAAAAACCTAAAATATCATACACCGGGAAATTATAAAAAAAATATGGATAAATAAAAAAGAGAACAATTGACATATGTTGTCTACCACCGCGATTATCTTTTTAAATTCACAATCTTTTTCTACATTCATCTCTAAATGCAAAAAACCGCTTATCCCTGTTATTAATTTCCTGTTTGGACTGTTTATTATTGCTTTTAACTGTGCAAACGCACAAACCAACACGCCTGTTATTCATAAAAGCCCTAAACCTGCATGGATCTCGGCATACAAATCGTATGATAAAAAACCTTCGGAACGGAATATCCGCAATGGTGCTTATGGAGAGCTTGTTGAGGAACAGATTAATGTAGAAGGAAAAGCAGTTTATAATCATATTATTACAACTATAGTTTCTGAATCTGGCGTTCAGGACAATTCCGAGGTTTCTGTAAGCTTCGATCCTTCATTTGAAAGGTTAGATTTTCATGAGCTTATTGTATGGCGAAATAATAAACCGCAGAACAGGTTAATTTTAACTGCTTTTAAAATGCTGCCCGATGAAAGCGAGCTCGATAAATTTATTTACAATGGTACTTATTCGGCAAAATATATCCTGCCCGATATCCGTAAAGGCGACCGGATAGAATATTCATATACCATTACTGGTCGAAATCCGATCTTCGGTGATAAATTTGCCCGCAACATTTATTTCCAGGGATCCGATCTGATTGTGCACCAATACACAACCTTGCTGTTCTCTGCCGGCAGGAGTATGAATATTAAATCATATAACCTGCTATCGCAACCCAAAATATCGGTTACAGGTGGGCTCAAACGCTATGAATGGGAAGATTTTCAGGTGCCCGGCATTTCAATAAATAAATTACAGCCAAAATGGGTTAGCCAGTTTGCCCATGTCCAGGTGAGCGAATATAACAGTTGGGCCCAGATAGTTGACTGGGGGCTAAAGATAAATCCGCTGCAAACCTCATTTACAGGAGAACTGGCTGATAGCGTAAATAAGCTTAAAAAACAATACGGAAACGATAAAGAAAAATATTTTAGAGCTGCAGTAATGCTGGTGCAGGACGAGGTTAGGTACATGGGCATTGAAACCGGCCCGTATTCGCACAAGGCTAATACCCCTGATAAAGTATTTAAGCAACGTTATGGCGATTGTAAGGATAAGTCGCTGCTTCTGGCATCTATCCTGAATATTGGTGGTATTGAGGCGCACATGGCGTTGCTTAATACAGATCTGCTCGATAAAATAGAAGATCGTATTCCTTCACCTTCAATATTTGACCACGCCGTTGTTGTTGCTACTGTAGATGGAAAACAAGTATGGGTTGATGCTACCATGTCAAATCAACGCGGAAAAGGAACTGATCTTTATTTTCCGCCTTATCTTAAAGCCCTGGTTTTAAAGCAAGGCGGCAATACCCTGACGGATATAAAGCAATCAAAAACAGGTAAAGCTGTTGTTTTTGAAAAATATGATATTAAGAATGAATACGCTCCCGTTAAATTTACGGTTACTTCAACCTACTCACTGGATAGAGCGGATGATTTAAGAGATGAAATTGCGACAACAGGCGTAGCCCAACTGGAAAAAAACTACCTGGAGTATTATTCAAAAACATATAACAAAATTGAAGCGGCAGATTCGATCATTATAAAAGACGATCAGGCAAAAAATGTGCTCACAACCATTGAAAGCTATAAGATAACTAATTTTTTTAAACGCGATTCCGTTAGTAAGAAATACGCCGCCGATTTTTATGCAGATGACATCGCTCGCCAATTGCCTAATGTTAATGGGCAAATAAACACCCCCGTTTCGGTAACGTATCCATATAACATGGATTATACAATAAAAGCTAATTTACCTTATGGCTGGGATATTGACGATGAACATGACTCGATCAGCAGGGATGCGTATAAATTTATTAGTGATAAAACAGTTTCGGGTAATATCCTCACCTTACGGTACCAGTTTACTTATCTTAAAAACTATATTCCCGCAAACCAATTATCAGATTTTAAAAATGATGTTAAAGCTTTGAAAGATGACAAGCTCGATTTCAGCTTTTATTACATTCCGGATCTTAAAAATGTGCCATTCCGTTTAAATTATTTAATGCTAATAATTACTATAATTATAGGGTGCGGTTTTGTTTACGGCGGATTAAAGATCTTTAAAAAAGAAACAACGCAACTCCAATATTTAACAAAGGCCCCGGCATTGGGTGGCTGGCTTATCTGGCTTGTTATCGTA
>JABDFZ010000066.1 GCA_013286325.1 Bacteroidota bacterium
TCTCATTATCAAATTATTAAGTATTAAATTTACGAATGGTTTATTTGTAATCAAAACAGTTAATAATATTTTAATATTATTTTGAAATTTAGTTTTGTTTATTTATTATTGCTAATAAGTTTATTTATTATGTATTTATGGAAAGATAAAATGTGAATTATTAACTATTAAACAAATATATCTATGAAAAACAAATTACACCTAACCTCGCTGCTAACAGCAGCAATTGCCGTATCCATGTTCTACGGATGTTCAAAATCAAACCAGGTATCTCCTGAACAACAACCTCTTAACTCAACCGGAGATGGCAAGCACGTTTACGGGCTTTTACCTACTCCTGTGGAGGACTATGAAAAAGTGCCAAAATACTCGGAAGAATCTTTTAGAGCCAAGTTTCATGATTTTGCAACTACTCCGGCCCCGGCTGTTCTTACCCTTGCAACCCCGGCAGTAAGGGATCAGGGTCAGATTGGCTCATGTACCGGTTTCTGCGGAGCAGAAGCTTATGAAATTATGTACCGGTATAAAAACGGGTCATTCCCTGTAACATTGAGCCCATTGTTTGTATATTACGAAGAAAGGGTTAATATCAACGGAGGGTCAATAACTTCTGACCCGGGAGCCAACATGGTGAACATAGGCCAGGTTTTTGACAAATATGGCGTTAGTACCGAAGCTTTGTATGCATATCCTGCAGCAACAGCTTACCCAACATCTACGGCTTATAGAACCCCGCCTTCTTCTGCTGCAATTAGTGCCGCATTAAGTTATAAAGCCAGCAGTTATACTTCAATTTCATCCGGTGACACTGCTGCTGTAAAAAATTGTTTAAGGCATAATATACCTGTAATGATGGGCTTAAACATTTATGACAACACAAGAACCTATAAATATTTTGAAGGGTTAAACACCACAAGCTATACCTATAATCCATTAACCTCAAGCGGAGCACTTGCCAGCGGCGTAAAACTGCTTGGCGGGCATGCTACCCCGATAGTAGGTTACGACGATACCAAAAAAGCGTTCCTTGTGCAAAATTCATGGTCTGCCTCATGGGGTTTAAATGGCTTTTATTATATGCCATACTCAGTATTCATGAGCACCAAAATTGTGCCTCAGGGTAGTCTTTACTATGCTACTATTTAACGAATAGTCTCACCCCTTATAGCTCTCGCAGCCCTTCTTTGAAGGGCATGCGGGACAAAATAAAAACGAAGCCTTCCGGATATTACCGGAAGGCTTTTTTATTATGGTTCCATTTGTATATTTGCACCATGCAAGTACAAAGTTTACCTATTAATTATTTGCCCATCATTTTTCAAATGCTGGTTGCTTTAGGTTTTGTGGTTACCACTATGTTTGTAACCCATAAAATTGGTCCTAAACGGGTTACTAAAGATAAACTTACCCCTTTCGAGTCGGGTATAGAAGTTATTGGTAACGCCCGTACGCCAATGTCAATTAAATACTTCCTGGTTGCTATCCTGTTCGTACTGTTTGATGTTGAAGTTATATTTATGTACCCATGGGCTGTAAATTTCAGAGAGCTTGGGCAAAGCGGTATGATAGAGATGTTTATTTTTATGGGTACGCTTTTGCTGGGCTTTTTCTATGTAATAAAAAAAGGCGCACTGGATTGGGATTAAAGGTTTAACCTTCTCCAAAAAAGAAGGCCAGGTGCGATTTCCCCTCTTGAGAGGGGTGGAGGGGTGTGTTCTCCATGAACTAACGTTGAGCAATAACATAAACGCATGGCGCAGAAACCCACCCCAGCCACAACATGAGCTAACGCGCCCCCTCCCGGGAGGGGAATTGAGATGAAGGTTAAATAGTTTAGACTGATTCTAAATATATTCACCTTATTGCATAGTGTATCCCTTACATTATAAATTGTTGTAAATTTGTAATGTTTATAGTATAACTGTAAATGTCTTTAAATTTTTGAGTAGGGCTTTAAAGTTTGATAATAAAAATGAAGACTATAGACTACCTGTTAAAGACTTTCGACTCAACAAGGATGGGTTTTGTATCATATAGATCATGAGTGATATTCAATTAGTTGATGCCCCCGCAGGCGTAGAAGGTGCAGGATTTTTTGCCACCTCGCTTGATAAAGTAATAGGTATAGCACGTTCAAATTCATTGTGGCCGCTGCCATTTGCCACATCGTGCTGCGGTATAGAATTTATGGCTACCATGGGCTCGCATTATGACCTTGCAAGGTTTGGTGCCGAGCGGATGAGCTTTTCACCCCGCCAGGCAGACCTGCTAATGGTAATGGGCACAATATCAAAAAAAATGGGTCCGGTTTTAAGACAGGTCTACCTGCAAATGGCCGAGCCACGCTGGGTAATGGCTGTTGGCGCATGTGCTTCAAGCGGTGGTATCTTTGATACTTACTCTGTTCTGCAGGGTATTGATGAAGTTATCCCGGTTGACGTTTATGTACCCGGTTGCCCACCACGTCCCGAGGGTATCCTGGAAGGCTTTATACAGATTCAAAAGCTTGTGCAGACCGAAAGCCTGCGCCGCAGAAATGAGCCGAAATATCAAAAATTATTAGCTTCATACGGAATACAATAATGGGCAAAATAACAAACGAAGAGCTTTTAAATAAGATCAACGACAAGTTCCCGGGTCAGCTTACCGTAATTGGAGAACCATTTGGCTTGTTAACCCTCGAAACCGGTCGGGAGCAGATCATCGATATTTTAACATATCTTAAAAATGATCCAACCCTTCAGTTTATATTTTTAACAGATATTACAGCTATCCATTATCCGGAGGCCGAAAAACAAATAGTCGTTATTTACCACCTGCATAGCCTGGTTAATAATGTGCGCATCCGTTTAAAAGTCTTTTTAAATATTGATGATGTGCATATCCCTACAGCAACAGTTTTATGGGATGGCGCTAACTGGATGGAACGCGAAACTTACGATTTTTTCGGGGTACTGTTTGATGGCCACCCTGATTTACGCAGGATATTAAATGTTGACGACATGATGGTTTTCCCGATGCGCAAAGAACACCCGCTGGAAGACCCTAACCGTGTTGATAAGAAAGATTATTTTTTTGGAAGATAGTATAAATGAACAATCATCCGGTATATACAGATAACGATCCGCAAACCGAGCTTTCAACGCTTAACCTGGGGCCAACGCACCCTGCCACGCATGGCGTGTTCCAGAATGTGCTGCAGCTTGATGGCGAAAGAATTGTAAGTGGCGTATCAACCATTGGATACATCCATCGTGCCTTTGAAAAAATTGCCGAACACAGGCCATTTTACCAGATAACCCCATTAACCGACAGGCTTAACTACTGCTCATCACCCATAAACAATATGGGCTGGCACATGACGGTTGAGAAGCTACTGGGCATAACCACACCAAAACGTGTTGATTACCTGCGTATAATTGTAATGGAGCTGGCACGTATCAGCGACCATATAATTTGCAACGGTGTATTAGGCGTGGATACCGGTGCCATCAGCGGCTTTATGTACCTGATGATCTACCGTGAGCATATTTACGAAATTTACGAAGAAGTTTGTGGCTCGCGTTTAACAACCAATATTGGCCGTATAGGCGGTTTTGAGCGTAATTTTAATGCAATAGCATTCAGAAAGCTTCGCCAGTTTGTAAAAGACTTCCCTGCGGTATTAAAAGAATTTGAAGCGTTATTTAACCGTAACCGCATCTTTATTGACCGTACTAAGGATGTTGCAGCAGTTACTGCCGAACAGGCATTAAGCTACAGCTGGAGCGGTCCGTTGCTTCGTGCAGCAGGTGTTGATTATGATGTTAGGGCGATGAACCCTTATTGCTCGTACGACGAATTTGATTTTGAAGTACCGGTAGGTACCAATGGTGATGTATTTAACCGCTTTTTGGTTCGTAACGAAGAAATGTGGCAAAGCTTACGCCTGATTGAGCAAGCTTTAGCAAAGCTGGAAAAAGAACCGACTGATATTTTCCATGCTGATGTACCCGATTTTTATCTGCCTCCAAAAGAGGAAGTTTATAATAACATGGAAGCTTTGATCTATCACTTTAAAATTGTGATGGGTGAGGTACCAACCCCAACTACCGAAGTTTATCATTCGGTTGAAGGTGCAAACGGCGAACTGGGCTTTTACCTAGTGAACGATGGCGGCAGGTCGCCATACCGTCTGCATTTCCGCAGGCCAAGCTTCATCAATTACCAGATGTATGCACCAATGAGCCGCGGGATGTTGTTATCTGATGCGATTATTAACATGAGTAGTTTAAACGTTATAGCCGGAGAGTTAGATGCTTAGAGTTGAAGAAACACAAACGCCGGTTACATTTTCGCCGGAGCTGATAGCTAAGTTTGATGATATAGTAAGCCGTTATCCTGCAGGAAAACAAAAATCGGCATTGTTGCCAATTTTACATTTAGTACAGGCTGAGTTTGGCTGGCTAAGCACCTCTGCAATGGATAAGGTTGCTGAGTACCTAAAAATTCAGGACATTGAAGTATATGAAGTGGCTTCATTTTACAGTATGTATTTTTTAAAGCCGCAAGGCAAATATGTACTGGAAGTTTGCCGCACCGGGCCATGCGAAATTGTAGGGGCCGGTAAAATAATGGATTATATTGAGCAAAAACTGGGTGTTAAAGAAGGCGAAGTTACTGCCGATGGCCTGTTTAGCTGGCGCGGTGTAGAATGTTTGGCAGCTTGCGGATACGCTCCTGTTTTACAAATTGGCCCTGAATATACTTTTTACGAGAACTTAACCAATAGTTCCGTTGACACACTGATTGCAGATTTAAAAGCAAAGGCAAAAAACTAATGGCACGCAAATTACTATTAGAACATATAAACGTACCGGGCATCAATACATTTGATGTTTATCGCTCAAAAGGCGGTTATGCTGCTGTTGAAAAAGCTTTGAAAACCTTAACACCCGAAGAAGTGGTTGAAGAGGTAAAAAAATCAGGCTTACGCGGTCGCGGTGGCGCAGGTTTCCCTACCGGGATGAAGTGGAGCTTTCTGGCTAAGCCTGAGGGTGTTGCCCGCTACCTGGTTTGCAACGCCGACGAATCGGAACCCGGCACTTTTAAAGACCGTTACTTAATGACCTATATCCCTCACTTATTAATTGAGGGAATGATTGTATCAAGTTTTGCATTAGGAGCTAAGGTATCATATATCTACGTTCGCGGTGAAATGATGCCGCAGATCCGCATTCTTGAAAAAGCCATTGCCGAAGCAAAAAATGCAGGTTTCCTTGGTAAAAACATATTAGGCACAGGTTATGACCTGGAGCTGTATGTACAGCCGGGCGGCGGCGCTTACATCTGCGGAGAAGAAACCGCGTTATTGGAATCACTTGAAGGCAAACGTGGTAACCCGCGTATTAAACCGCCTTTCCCTGCAATTGCAGGTTTATACGGCTGCCCAACGGTAGTAAATAATGTTGAATCAATTGCTGCTGTAGTGCCTATCATTAATGATGGCGGCGAAGAATACGCCAAAATCGGTATTGGCCGCAGTACTGGCACCAAACTGATCTCGGCAGGTGGTAATGTGAAAAAACCAGGTGTGTATGAAATCGATCTGGGCTTACCTGTTGAAGAGTTTTTATACTCCGACGAATATTGTGGCGGTATAGCCAACGGCAAACGCCTTAAAGCAGTTGTAGCCGGTGGTTCATCTGTGCCGATCCTTCCGGCAAACCTATTCTTTAAAACTATCAATAACGAACCACGCCTGATGAGCTATGAATCATTAGCCGACGGTGGTTTTGTTAGCGGTACCATGATGGGGTCAGGTGGATTTATAGCTTACGATGAAGACCAGTGTATTGTACGCAACACCTGGAACTTTACCCGTTTTTATCACCACGAAAGCTGCGGACAATGTTCGCCATGCCGCGAAGGTACAGGATGGATGGAAAAAGTATTGCATCGCCTGGAACACGGTCATGGGAAACTAAGTGATATGGATTTACTGGTTGATGTATCCAAAAAAATTGAAGGAAACACCATTTGTCCGCTGGGCGACGCAGCAGCATGGCCGGTGGCCAGCGCTATCCGCCATTTCAGGGATGAATTTGAGTGGCATGTAACCAATGGCGCTGAAGCGGTAACACGGAACTATGGCCTGGCACATTATGCCGACCCACTACCGAAAAAAGAAGAGCCGGTAGCGTAAATAAAAATCCGTCATTGCGAAAAGGCATATCGACGAGATTGCTACGCTATCGCTCGCAATGACAAAAGGGAATAGAGAATAAGATAATTTTGACTAATATAGAATGTCAGTTAAAGTAACCATAGATGGCATTGCCATTGACGTAGAACCAGGAACAAGCATCCTTAATGCCGCAAGGCAGATAGGGGGAGATATTGTTCCGCCTGCTATGTGCTATTATTCCAAGCTTAAAGACAGTGGCGGTAAATGCCGTACCTGTTTGGTTAAGGTAAGTAAAGGGTCGGAAAAAGACCCGCGCCCTATGCCAAAGCTGGTTGCTTCATGCCGCACAGCGGTTATGGACGGGATGGAAGTGCAAAACATCACTTCGCCCGAGGTAATAGAAGCGCGTAAAGGAATAGTTGAAATATTATTATTAAACCACCCGCTTGATTGCCCTATTTGCGACCAGGCAGGGGAGTGCGACCTGCAAAATCTTGGTTTTGAACACGGCGCTGCAAAAACCCGCTATGAGTTTGACCGCCGCACATTCGAGAAAATAGACATCGGCGATAAGATTCAGTTACACATGACGCGCTGCATCCTTTGCTACCGTTGTGTTTTCACTGCTGACCAGATCACAGATCACCGTATTCACGGGATATTAAACCGTGGGGACCATTCAGAAATATCTACCTACATACACGCAGCAGTTGATAATGATTTCTCCGGAAACGTAATTGATGTATGCCCTGTAGGTGCGCTTACCGATAAAACTTTCCGTTTTAAAAACCGCGTTTGGTTTACTAAGCCTGTTGATGCACACCGCGACTGCGACCATGTAAATTGCAATGGTAAAGTTACCCTGTGGTACAAAGGCGAGGAAGTATTACGCGTAACAGCACGTAAAGATCAGTACGGCGAGGTTGAGGAGTTTATTTGCAACACCTGCCGTTTTGATAAAAAGAAAACTTCTGATTGGGTGATTGAAGGGCCGCGTAAAATTTCTAACAAATCGGTTATTAATTCTAATCACTACGATTTTATACCATTACCGGTGGTAAAGACCAACCCGGTATTAATGGAGGCCAATAAAGAACAATTTGAACGAGACACACGCTTATAATGGGATTAGCAGATATAATAATAAAATTAATACTTGTGGTGATCATTTTTGCGATCAGCCTGGTGATAGCTATGTATTCCACCTATGCTGAACGTAAAATTGCAGCTTTTTTTCAGCAAAGGATAGGCCCTAACCGTGCTGGTCCCTGGGGAATATTGCAACCCCTTGCTGATGGTGGGAAAATGTTTTTAAAAGAAGAGATCATCCCTGCCAATGCAAGTAAATTTTTATTTATTGCAGGCCCTTCTTTAGCCATATTAACAGCTTGTATTGGCACGGCTGTTATCCCATGGGGGCAAAGCCTGACCATCGGAAAATACGTTATTCCACTACAGGTTGCCGACATTAATGTTGGTATCCTTTACATATTTGGTGTAGTTTCGTTGGGTGTGTATGGCGTAATGATTGGCGGCTGGGCATCAAACAATAAATACTCATTGTTGGGCGCTATTCGTGCTGCATCGCAAAATATCAGCTACGAAATTTCAATGGGCTTGTCCATCATCGCCTTATTAATGGTGACCGGGACGTTAAGCCTTAAGGAAATTGCCGAGCAGCAACACGGCTTTTGGTCGCACGGCTGGTTTACGTGGAACGTTTTCAGGCAGCCGCTGGGCTTCCTGCTGTTCATTGTATGTGCCTTTGCCGAAACCAACCGTACCCCATTCGATTTACCTGAATGCGAAACCGAGCTGGTAGGTGGTTATCATACAGAATATTCATCAATGAAACTAGGCTTTTACCTGTTTGCCGAATACATCAACATGTTTGTATCTGGCGCGGTAATGGCAACATTATATTTCGGCGGATATAACTTCCCTTTTATGCACCATTTAGGTTTGTCTGACAACCTGGTTGCCATTTTAGGGGTTATAGCTTTATTTGCAAAGATATTTGCCTTTATATTCTTTTTTATGTGGGTACGCTGGACTATCCCCCGTTTCCGTTACGATCAGTTAATGGATCTGGGCTGGAAGGTGTTGATACCACTGGCTATTGCCAATATTATAATAACCGGATTGTGGATTACTTTTGTCAAATAAAGGATAAAGATGGAGTCATTAACTAATAAACGAAAAGTAATTGAATCAAAGCCGCTCAATTTTTGGGAACGCGCTTACCTGCCTGCTATTATACAGGGGCTTTCAATTACGATGAAGCACTTTTGGAAAAAGCCTGTTACCATCAGTTATCCTGAACAAAAACGTGAGTTTTCTGAAAACTTTCGCGGTATGCATTCGCTTAAGCGCGACGAGAATGGTAAAGAACGTTGCACAGCCTGCGGCCTTTGCGCACTTTCATGCCCTGCTGAAGCCATCACTATGATTGCTGCCGAGCGCCAGAAAGGCGAGGAGCATTTATATCGTGAAGAAAAATATGCTGCTGTTTATGAAATAAACATGCTGCGCTGCATTTTCTGCGGATTATGCGAGGAAGCATGCCCTAAAGAAGCTATTTACCTGGATGGCGACATTGTTCCACCAGATTATTTAAGGAAAGATTTTATTTACGGTAAAGACAAATTAGTAGAAGCTCCCTTAAATCAATAAAGAAGTTTTATACCTTTGCCCTGCTCTTTTAAAGGGGTAAAGGTATTTTGAAATATAAACCATGAGTACATTTTACTTCATCGCATTTCTGTCTATATTTTTTTCAATACTGGTTATTACTGCAAAAAACCCTGTACACAGTATTCTTTACCTTATACTTACCTTTTTCACATTCACCATCCATTATATTTTAATGAATGCCCAGTTTTTGGCCATCGTTAATTTTATAGTGTACATGGGGGCAATCCTGGTGTTGTTTTTATACACGCTGATGCTCATCAACCTGAATAAGGAATCAGAACCCCGCAAATCAAACCTGGTTAATATAGCCGGTTTTATTGGTGGTACATGTTTCCTGATAACTATAGTTGCTGCTTTAAAGGCCTTTAAGGTTTCGCAGCCGGTAATCCTTCATGATCCTAATCTCGGTTTGGTAAAAAACCTTGGGAAAATATTATTTAATGAATACTTACTGCCATTTGAAGTATCGTCCATATTGCTGTTATCGGCAATGGTGGGTGCGGTTTTACTGGCAACTAAAGACCCAAAAACAGCCTGATGGAAACGTTAACAAAAACTATGCAGGGCGTGCCGCTTAATCATTACATCTTATTATGTTCTATCATTTTTTCGATAGGGGTAATAGGCGTATTGATCCGTCGCAACGCAATCGTAATATTTATGTCTGTCGAGCTGATGCTTAATTCAGTTAACCTTTTGCTTGCAGCTTTTTCTGTTTATAGAGGGGATGCAACCGGACAGGTTTTCGTGTTCTTTGTTATGGCATTGGCAGCAGCAGAAGTAGCGGTAGGTTTAGCCATCATTGTAATGATCTATCGTAATACAAATTCGATAGATATTAATGTGCTGAACAGGTTGAAATGGTAAACCCCTGGCCCCTAAAGGGGAGAAACGAGGGTAGAAGAAATAAAATAAAAACAAAAGCTCATCACCCACTTTAGGGGTGACAGGGCAAATAAACAATTAAATTCCCCCTTTAGGGGGTTAGGGGGCATATGGACAAATATATCTGGCTTATTCCTATTTTACCGTTAGCCGGTTTTATTATTAACGGTATTGGTCGTAATACCTTATCAAAAGCTGTTATCGGTTTTATTGGTAGTGCGGTAATATTAATTTCTTTTGGTATAAGTGTAGGTCTCTTTTTGCAGATAAACGATACCCATAAAGCAATTAATGTGTCGCTTTTCAACTGGTTCCATGCAGGCGCTATAAAAATATCATTTTCATTCCTGATCGATCAGCTTAGCACCATAATGCTGCTGATTATAACAGGTGTTGGCTTTTTGATCCACTTGTATTCTGCCGGATATATGAAGGAAGATGCCGGGTTTGGTAAGTTTTTCTCTTATCTCAATCTGTTCATTTTCTTTATGCTTTTGCTGGTAATGGGGTCAAACTATCTGATCATGTTTATTGGCTGGGAAGGGGTTGGGCTTTGCTCTTACCTGCTCATCGGTTTCTGGTACACCAATCCAGATTATGCCGATGCAGCTAAGAAAGCATTTATAATGAACCGCATTGGCGATCTTGGCTTTATCATTGCAATACTGCTGATAATAATCATATTCGGCAGCGCTGAATTTGCAGATGTATTTAAACTTGCTGCCACTAAAGATTATAGCGCCGCGCCGTATACATTAATTACTATCCTGTTATTTGTAGGTGCAATAGGTAAATCGGCACAGCTGCCGTTATTTACCTGGTTGCCCGATGCAATGGCTGGCCCAACACCTGTATCAGCTTTGATCCACGCTGCAACAATGGTAACTGCAGGTGTTTATATGATAGCCCGTTCAAATATATTATTTACACTGGCACCGGTTACTATGCATATTGTAGCAGTAGTTGGCCTTACAACTGCGGTTATTGCAGCCCTCATTGCATTAACACAAACCGATATTAAAAAGGTGCTGGCTTACTCAACCGTATCGCAACTGGGTTATATGTTTTTGGGCTTAGGAGTGGGCGCTTACACCGGGGCATTCTTTCATGTTTTAACACACGCTTTCTTTAAAGCATTATTATTCCTGGGCGCAGGTTCTGTAATTCACGCAGTAAGCGGCGAGCAGGATATGCGTAATATGGGGGGACTAAAAGGCAAGCTCAAAATAACTTTTATTACCATGTTTATTGGTACGCTGGCCATTTCGGGTATTCCGCCATTTGCAGGTTTCTTTTCAAAAGATGAAATCCTGGCGCACACCTTTATGCATAGTACACCTATGTATGTTATCGGGGTTGTTACAGCCATGTTCACCGCTTTCTATATGTTCCGTATGATGTACCTTACCTTTTTTGGTAAATTTCGCGGAACCCATGAACAGGAACATCACCTGCACGAATCACCTTCGTCAATGACTATCCCATTGGTTATATTGGCCATTTTGTCAATAATCGGTGGCTTTATAGGCATTCCCGAATCATTAGGTGGTCATCATTGGTTAGAGCAATTCCTTGCGCCTGTGTTTAAAAACTCAACAGCATTACTGGTTGTTCCTGAATTATCAAACAGCATGGAACTTACTTTAATGTGCATATCTGTTGGCGGCGCCTTGCTGGCAATACTATATGCTTATATTAAATATATTAAAAATGCCCATGTACCGGTTAGTGATGGCGAAGAGCGCCCGGCCCTGGTGGATATATCATATCATAAGTTTTATATCGATGAGCTGTATGATACAATTATCCGTAAACCATTAGATGCATTATCAGTATTCTTTTACAAAGTTGTTGATCGTTTAGGGATTGATGGATTTGTTAACGGATTGGGTAAAGGTTCAATTGAAGCAAGCAAAAGCCTACGTTTATTACAAACAGGCAATGTAGGGTTTTACATATTTATGATGGTGGTGGGTATCATTTCCATATTAATGTACATTTTAATTAAAGCATAAAAAACGATTAGCGTTTACAACATAAAATGACGGTTAGTATATTAATTTTTTTACCGGTAATTGCGGCCCTTGCTGTTCTGTTATTCAACAACAATGCAGTTAAACATGCGGCGTTAACTTTTTCCATTGCCGAACTGGCTATCGCCTTGGTATTATTATCAGGCTTTGTGCCGAATGCATCTGTACAGTTTGCAGTTGATCTGCCCTGGATACCCAAATTGGGCATTTATTTTAATGCAGGTATCGATGGTATAAGCATGATGATGGTATTGCTGACCACCATATTGGTTCCGCTTATCATTTTAACTACTTATAAGCATCAGTATAAAAATGCGGGCGCATTTTATGCACTTATCCTGTTTATGCAGGCCGGTTTACTGGTGGTATTTACCGCACTGGACGGATTTTTATTTTATGTGGGATGGGAAGCAGCGCTGATCCCTATTTACTTTATCTGTTCACTATGGGGCGGCGAAAACCGCATCCGGGTTACGTTAAAGTTTTTCATTTATACTTTTTCGGGTTCGCTGTTTATGTTGCTGGCTATTATTTATTTGTACCTGCAAACACCTTCACGAACTTATGATATAACCGAATTTTACCGTCTAACACTTGATCCAAAACACCAGGTTTATGTTTTCTGGGCATTTTTTGTTGCCTTCGCTATCAAGATGCCGTTATTTCCATTCCATACCTGGCAGCCTGATACTTATACCGAATCGCCGTCGGCAGGTACCATGATGTTATCGGGTATCATGTTAAAAATGGGGATATATGGTGTTATACGCTGGATGATACCAAACGCACCTCTAGGCTTTTTCCAATGGCAAAGCATGACCATTATGCTGGCTGTTATCGGTATTGGTTATGCATCTATCATCGCATTCACACAAAAAGATGGTAAACGCCTTGCGGCTTATTCATCCATAGCACACGTTGGCTTAATAGCCGCTGGTATTTTTGTATGGACTACAGAAGGCCTACAGGGAGCAATGATCCAGATGCTGAGCCACGGTATAAACATAGTTGGTATGTTCTTTATATGGGATATTATCAGCAGGCGTTTAAATACAAGGGAACTTAGTAACCTGGGCGGGATAGCCAAGGTAGCCCCCAAATTTTCAATAGCATTTTTAATTATTGTGCTGGGTACTGTGGCACTGCCGCTAACCAATGGTTTTGTTGGCGAGTTCTTATTATTGAGCAGCGTTTTCCAATGGAATATATGGATGCTTGCCGCGGCAGGTTCAACCATGATATTCGGAGCCGTTTACATGCTGCGTATGTATAAAAAGGTAATGCAGGGCCCAACGAACGATTTGACTATTACTTTTACAGATATAAGCGGTTCAGAAACATTGGCGCTTTCTATCATTTGTGCTTTAATAATAATCATCGGTATTTATCCACAGCCAATCCTCCACATATCGGAGTCGGCGGTTCATGCCCTTGTTAATTCAGTTAATGCTAAATTTCCGCAACTAAAATAATGAATACGTTAATTATCATATCCGTTTTACCTATAGTGCTTTTGTATTTAGGTTTATATAAGGCTCAAAAGGCTTTGTTACCGGTTACTATTATTGGGTTGCTGACAGGTTTGGGTTTTGCCTTTGCACAATGGGATACTAATGCACAGCCTATTTACCATGGCATGATGTTGTTCGATAATTTCGCTATCTCATTTTCAGCAGTCACTATAATAACAACCATCCTCATTATATTTCTATCAAGGGGTTATTTTGAAAAAATAAGCAATCACATTGCCGAATATTATGCAATTATCCTGTTTGCGCTGGCAGGTATTATAGTTATGGTTTCGTTCTATAACCTCACTATGATGTTCATCGGGATTGAGATCATGTCTGTTAGCTTATATATTTTAGCGGGTATAAAAAAGAGCGATTTCGCCTCGAACGAAGCTGCTTTAAAATACTTCCTGATGGGAGCTTTCTCAACAGGGTTTTTATTGTTCGGTATTACTTTAATATATGGCGCATCAGGCTCGTTCAACCTCGAAGCCATCCGTAACTGGGTTGTAGAAAATCCGCATGCTATCAACCCCATGTTTTATGCAGGTATCCTGTTAATTATTGTTGGTCTTTGCTTTAAAGTTGGGGCTGCGCCTTTTCATTTCTGGACACCTGACGTATACGAAGGTTCACCAACGCTGATCACTGCATTTATGTCGACAGCGGTAAAGACAGCCGGATTTGCAGCATTTTTACGCTTATTCGATGCCTGCTTTTCTACTTTGTCTGAATTTTGGACTCCTGTATTATTGGTAATTACCGTTATCACCTTGTTTATAGGTAATATAACTGCTCTTTATCAGCATAGCTTTAAACGGATGCTGGCATTCTCAAGCATCTCGCATGCAGGTTACCTGCTATTTGCTATAGTAGCCTTAGGAGCAACTTCAGGCAGCTCAGTGTTGGTTTATGCAACGGCTTATTCCATAGCATCTATTATTGCGTTTGGTGCATTGATACTGGTTCAGCAGCAATCAGGCAGCGATAACTTCGAAAGCTTTAACGGCCTTTCAAAAAAGAACCCTTTCCTGGCACTTGTATTAACTATTGCTATGCTTTCATTAGCAGGTATCCCGTTAACCGCAGGTTTTATAGGTAAGTTCTTTATGTTCTCAACCGCTTTAAAGCATTACCAGGTTTGGTTGGTTATATTGGCGGTGGTTAACGCAATCATCAGTATATTCTATTACTTCAGGGTAATTGTTGCTATGTATTTCCGCGATGCTGAGCGTACAGAGCTTGTTGTTCCGGTTTATTATAAACTGGTGCTCGGTTTCTCGGCAGTAGCTACTATCCTGATAGGCGTTTATCCTGATCTTCTTTCCAAATTCTTTTAATCTGTAACATTAGCATTACAAATTGATTTAATATTTGTAGCTTTACGGATATAGTGAATGGACAATTTTTGGGAATACCTTCAAAATTTAACGGACGCTCAATCCATCATAAGCTTTGGCTTTTGCTTTCTGCTTATTGTTGTATTTGCTGAAACCGGCCTGTTTTTCGGTTTTTTTCTACCGGGAGACTATCTTTTATTCATGTCGGGCCTTTTATGTTCAAGCGGCAGGCTCAATGTATCTATCTATACATTGGTTCTTTCGCTCATAGCAGCCGGTATTTTAGGTAATTATACCGGGTATTGGTTTGGTTATCGTACAGGGCCGAAACTGTTCAACAAAAACAATTCTTTATTCTTTAAACAACGCTATGTAAAGCTGGCAGAAGAGTTTTACACCAAATATGGTGGCATGGCATTGGTTTTAGGCAGATTTTTCCCAATAATTAGAACTTTTGCACCTATCTTTGCAGGTGTTGTAAAAGTTGACCTGAGAAAATTCACACTTTATAACTTTATCGGCAGCTTTGCCTGGGTGAACACCTTTACCTTAACCGGGTATTTCCTGGGCAGAAGATATCCGCAGATAAAAGATTATATGGAGTACATCATTCTCGGATTGATTGTAATTACAACAATTCCGCTTATTGTGGCTTTTATAAAGCAGGCCTTAAATAAGCGAAATGTTAAAGAGTTAAAATAGAATTTAAATGAGTACACAACATCCTTGGCACCAGGTTTCGCCTGGTGATAATATTCCTGAAATTGTAAATGCTATAATTGAAATACCAAAAGGTTCAAAAGCAAAATATGAAATTGATAAAGAGTCGGGTTTGCTAAAGCTCGATCGTGTTTTGTTTTCATCAGTAATGTACCCGGCAAACTACGGTTTTATCCCGCAAACGTATTGCGATGACCATGACCCGCTCGACATACTGGTGCTTTGCTCAATTGATGTTTTCCCAATGGCTATCATTGAGGCAAAAGTGGTGGGTGTGATGCACATGGTTGACAATGGTGAGCAGGATGATAAGATAATAGCTGTAGCAAAAAACGATATGTCGGTAAATTATATTAACGACCTTGCTGAGCTGCCGCCACATGCTATGACTGAGATTGTACGTTTTTTTAAAGACTACAAAAAACTGGAAGGTAAGAACGTAACCATTGAACATTTACTGGGTGTACGTTATGCGCATAAAGTAATTAACGAGAGTTTGGAATTGTATAAGTCTACTTTTCCTGTTTATCAATAAATAATGTATGGACCCTGGGCATGAAATAAACGGTTTATATATTTTACTTACCTTTTTCCTGGTGTTGCTTAACGGCTTTTTTGTGGCTGCGGAGTTTGCTATGGTTAGGGTTCGCGGGTCACAAATAGAGCTTAAAGTAAAATCAGGTAGCCGCATGGCTAAACTTACCCGTAGCATTATGGGTAACCTTGATGGGTACCTGGCTGCTACACAGTTAGGTATCACCATTGCCTCGCTGGCATTGGGTGTAATAGGCGAGGGGGTGTTTACCAATATCGTTTTATACATTTTCCAGTTATTGGGCATTTCAATCACCTCACACCTGGTAATAAATATCGGCCAGGTGCTGGCATTTATCTTCATAACCTTTATAAGTATAATTTTTGGCGAGCTTGCCCCTAAAAACATTGCTATACAGCGTTCTATGCGTACTGCCCTGGCGGTGTCGGCGCCTTTGAGGGTGTTTTTTATCATATTCAGGCCTATCATAACTGTTTTAAATTATTTTGCTACAGCAATTTTAAGGATGATGGGTATTAAGCATATCGAAGGCGAATCGCATCATAGTTCCGAAGAATTACAATACCTGCTCGAACAGGGAAAAGAAACAGGGGCACTCGATTCTAACGAGCATGAACTGATCCAGAATGTGTTTGAGTTTAACGAACGTGTAGTTAAAAACATAATGGTGCCCCGCACCAAAATATCAGGCGTAGATATAAATACTGAAAAAAACGAATTGCTCCAGATAGTAATAACTGAAGGTTATTCCCGCATCCCTGTTTACGACGATGTTATTGATAAGATTATCGGTATAGTACATGCCAAAGATATTTTACCCCTGCTGGCCCGTAATGAGGATATTATTTTGAAGGATATTATCCGCAAACCTTATTTTATACCTGAAACAAAAAAGATAAACGATCTGATGGCTGAGCTACAGCAAAAACGTATCCAGATAGCCATTGTATTGGATGAATTCGGCGGAACAGCAGGTATGGTAACATTGGAGGATATTGTTGAAGAGCTGGTTGGCGAGATCCAGGATGAATATGATGAAGAAAAGCCGATAGTTGAAAAAATCAATGAGCGTGAGTTTGTTGTAAATGCTCTTGCCCCTATATACGATGTAAATGGCCATTTACCACATGACCTGCCTGAGGATGGTGATTTTGATACAGTATCTGGCTGGCTGGGTGATATTTTTGGTAAAATCCCCGATGTTGGCGAACAAAAAGAATCGAACGGATATAACATCACCGTACTAAAAAAATCAGACCAGAACATTGAATCAGTTAAACTGGAACTACTGATAAACGAAGAAGATGCTGTAGATTTGCATTGAGAAAAGAGTCCATAGACGATAGACCATAGTCCACAGCCGAAGGTATTGGGTAATTAATTGGGCATTAATTCGGATATTTGATTTATACCTTTTAGCTTTACGCTTTCGGCTTTTTGCTCAAATATGCAGCTTTTTTATACACCTGATATTGCCCCCTCACACACCCAGTATTTTCTGAGCGAAGAAGAGAGCAAACATGCTATAAGAGTAATGCGTCTTGAAAAGGGAGATAAAGTACAATTAATCGATGGTAAAGGTGGCTTGTATATGGCAAGTATATTGGATCCTCATCCAAAAAGAACCATACTTCAGGTAAACTCAGTTACTACAGCATTTAATAAACGAAACCACTACCTGCATATAGCCATTGCTCCTACAAAAAATTTTGAACGCACGGAGTGGTTTTTAGAAAAAGCAACCGAGATAGGTATTGATGAAATCTCTCTCATTATTTGCCAGCGTTCCGAGCGTAAAGAGGCTAAAGTTGAACGGTTGAATAAGATTATAACCTCCGCAATAAAACAATCAATCAAAGCATATCATCCCATTTTAAACGAAGCGGTAAGTTTTAACCAGTTATTGGCAAAACCATTCAACGGGCAAAAATTTATAGCACATTGCGAAAACGGCAACAAAGCAAACCTGCGCGATACATTAATTACCAAAGGCAATTATTTAATATTGATAGGCCCCGAAGGCGATTTTACCCCAACTGAAATTAGCGATGCTTTAAATAATGATTTTAAAGCCATAACTTTAGGAGAAAGTCGTTTAAGAACTGAGACAGCTGCTTTGGAAGCTTGCTTCGAGGTGAACTTTTTGAATAGGGTTAGTTGATTATAGGTAGCTTTATAGCGATGTATTTAAACCGGAATAATAAAAATGTGTCATGCTGAATTTATTTCAGCACCTCACGCGTTAAGTGTACGACTATGCACACGGAAATGTCCTGTGAGATGCCGAAATAAATTCGGCATGACGGGTTTAGGTTTTAAGATTCATCATTATTTAACAGGCTAAACTGATTATATGAAAAAACTTGTTTACGCAATTTGCACTTTTTTCTTACTGATCTCAATCAGTAGTTTCAATGCGCCTACCTATAAAATGGCCAAGCTTAAATATAACGGCGGAGGCGATTGGTATGGCGACCGTACTGCCCTGCCAAATCTAATAAAATTTTGTAATGATAACCTGAAAACAAATTTTCAGCCAGAGGATGAAGTTGTAGAAGTTGGCAGCGCCGAGATATTTAACTATCCATTTATATTTATGACCGGGCACGGAAACGTTATATTCTCTGACCAGGATGTACGTAACCTGCGTAAATATTTAACAGGGGGAGGCTTTCTGCATATCGACGATAATTATGGGCTCGATCAGTTTATCCGCCCGCAAATGAAGAAGGTATTTCCGGAGCTTGATTTTGTTGAGCTGCCACTTAA
>JABDFZ010000067.1 GCA_013286325.1 Bacteroidota bacterium
GAGTGCCCAGCTATCTTTAAAAGGCTTGATGTTGCGTTTGATCAACAGCACAGACAAACCCTCTTTGGAAGTATATCCAAATACTACGGCATCAACAGCTACTTTAATATTTTGCATGGCTGGCATGTTGCAAAGTTATCAATCTGCGCAAAGCAGGCAAGTAAAGCTTAATTGTATATTTTATGGTGAATTAAATTAAAATTATATCTTTGCATCCAATTCCTGATTTGTTAATCTTTTAAATATCAAGGAATCATGACAGAGCTACGCTACATATCGCCCCTTTCGCTCATTGCCTAATTAGGCAGGCAAACCCTGTGTTTTATTGAAATTAAGTTAAGTCACTTTGGTGGCCGTGCTGATTGTTTTTGCCTACCGAATTAATTTATTGGGTTTTTGTTGAGCGCTTTTTAAAGGGTATATCCTTACTCAAGGACGAAACGGAGATTCAATAACATTTCAAAGCAAAATTAAATACCAAGTGTGATGAACACACATGAATGGCCGCGCTGTATCAAATCGGCACGGCGCAAAAGGCGGCTCGTTAAAACAGATCGAGATAAGCAGTTAATTCAACTGGACAAACGGCGCGATGAACTATGGGAGCAAAAAAGGCTTTTGCCAATGGTTGCGCTTGAACATCCGTACCAACGTGGCTGGAAACGTTTTTTCGTATTGCGTGACGATGTAAAGCATAGCCCAAGGAAGGACTTTTATGAGGCGTTGTTACCGAAGATCAATACAGTTGAATATCATCAGGACAGATCCTTCAAACGGAAAAAGCGACGTAAACAGCGTTACGTATACCATGTAAAAGCGCAGATGCTGCGTGAATTATCTCAGCATAGCTGGAATATAAACAGGATAAACTTAACCGAAGAGGAAAAGGTTTGCTTTACCCGTATCGAAACATTCGATGTTAAAACTTACCGTACAGAGGTTAAATACGTTTTTGCCGAACCCTGGCGATATGTGCTAAAGATAGCGCCACACATTGTTACGCATATCAAATTGATGGACGCGGATATTGAAAGGGAGCTATCGTACATAAATGATCATATTGATAACAACCACTTGTGGCCGCGCATTAACCTGTTAACCCGTGGCCGGAGTTATCGTTGGAAAGACGAGTTTAACGAGCGACCAAAATACATTAACAAATTAAAAAACCTACCCAGGTATGCTGATAAAGAAGCATACCTGGAATTAGAAACATAACCCACATGGGCAATTTAAGAACAAAAGATTTAAGTAAAATAGGTTATCATAATGATCAGCTGCGAAGCCTGGTTATTGGCATAGCCTCTAAAAATTTCAAACACCACAGCAAGCAGCAATTGCTTGACCTGCTGGTGAGTATTAAGAACGATCCGGGCGCCTATCTGGATGACGAATTAACAAGCAAGATAGCCGAAAAGGTGATCGGCAAAACGGATGCGCCATTGTTTAAAACGTTTGAACTGCGCGATCAACCGGTGTATTGTAAAACCTATGGTGGCAAGGGTATTGAGCAGTCGGCCAAAAAGCAAATGGAGCTGGCTAACCTGTTGCCTGTAAGCGTACAAGGTGCATTAATGCCCGATGCGCATATGGGTTTTGGTTTGCCTATTGGTGGTGTGCTGGCTACGGATAACGCGGTAATCCCATATGCAGTAGGTATGGATATCGGCTGCCGTATGGCGCTTTCAATTATTGACGAAAGCGACGGCTTCTTGAAACGGTTTGAATACCAGATCAAGCAAGCTTTAAAAAACCACACCCATTTTGGTATGGAAGGCGGTTTGGAAGTAAGACAGGAACATGAAGTGCTGGATAGCCCGGTATTTAATGAGATCCCATTTCTGAAACCGTTGCGCAGTAAAGCAGTAAGGCAATTAGGCACATCGGGCAACGGCAACCACTTTGTAGAATTTGGCGAGATTGAATTGTTGGCTGATAATACCTTAAGCTTGCCGGCTAAAAAGTACACGGCCTTGTTAACGCATTCAGGTAGTCGTGGTTTAGGCTCGGCAATAGCAAGGCATTATACGCAGATCGCCATGAATACTTGTAAGCTGCCGCGCCATGCACAACAACTGGCCTGGCTGGATATGAATAGCGAGGCTGGCCAGGAATATTGGTTAACTATGACCCTCGCCGGAGATTATGCCAAAGCTTGTCACGAGCGTATCCACGCCAACCTTTTAAAGGTTTTAGGTTTGAAAGCATTGCATGTGGTAGATAATCACCACAACTTTGCCTGGAAAGATCAACTGGCAGATGGCCGCAATGTGATTATCCATCGCAAGGGTGCCACACCTGCGCATAAAGGCGAGTTAGGTATTATTCCTGGCAGCATGACCACACCGGCTTACCTGGTATCGGGCAAAGGAACCAGTGATGCTTTAAACTCTGCATCACACGGTGCCGGTCGGGCAATGAGCAGGCAAAAGGCTAAGGATAGTATGACGGTGTCGGCCATGAAAAAAATACTGAGCAATGCGGGTGTAACTCTAATTGGCGGCACGGTTGAAGAAAATCCTTTGGCTTACAAAGACATCGAAAATGTAATAGCTGCTCAAAGCGACCTGGTTGATATCCAGGGCAAGTTTTATCCACGTATTGTTAGAATGAATAAGGAGTAATGATGAAAAAGATGATACAGATCACTTCAGGTAAAGGCCCGGCAGAATGCTACCGGGTTGTAGCCTGCGTGCAAAGCCTGATGATGAAGCAGGCTAAACAGCAAGCCATTCAAATTGAAGTACTGGAAAACAAGGCCGGCGAATTAAACGGCACCTTACTATCTGCAACCATGATGGCAACCGGCCACAACCTGGATGCATTTGTAAAGGAATGGACTGGCACCATACAATGGATAGCGCAAAGCCCATATCGTAAATACCATAAGCGCAAAAACTGGTTTGTCGGCGTAGCAGCTTTTGATGTGAAAGAACTGATGCAATGGAACCCTAAAGATGTAAAGCTGGAAACCTGCCGTTCATCCGGTCCAGGTGGACAAAACGTGAACAAGGTAGAAACCGCAGTGTGGGGAACGCATTTGCCGTCGGGCTTACAAGTAATGGCGATGGATACCCGATCACAGTTAGAAAACAAAAAGCTTTGCCTGGCCCGGCTGGAAACCAAAATAATGGTTTGGCAAACAGAACAACTGATGGCGCAACAGCAGAGCCAATGGCAGGAGCATAACGCCCTCGAGCGAGGGAATCCGGTTAAAACGATAAAGGCCGAACTGTTTTAACCATTGATATTATTCAGACTGAAAACAGACCGTCTCATAAATTTTATGAGGCGGTTTTTTATTGAATTTTTGGGCAGACCAAAAGACCAACCGACTTAGTTACTACTTTAAACAGGGCGTTACATCTAGGGAACGCCCCAATTTTGACTTTTCAAAAAAACATAGTAAATTAGTTTCTGTAAATCAGAAACGATGATTTTTGCGCCACTATAAGGTGGTTATCCTGAAAGTCTCATAATCTTTTGGTCCCTGGTTTGAGCCCAGGTGGGCGCACTTCAGAAGGGATTCGCAAATTGCGAGTCCCTTTTTGCATTTGGTTTTCAGTTTTATATATTTTTAAGCTTTCTATAAGCTTGATTTCCCTAAGAGTTGTGATCAATCTTTTTAGCGACAACGGAATTATAAATATCTTCAAATTTTTCTCCCTTATGTTCCTGAAATAAGGCAGAGAATTTTTGCTCTACATTCTTAAGCAATTTAACACACAATTCTTTATCGTCTTGCTCCATATCAAAAAGGAGCATTTTTGCTACTTTTCCTATTTGCATCCTGCTACATTCTAATGCATTCTCTCCTTCAGGGGTCAATATCAATCTTTTTGCACGTTTATCCTCCTTGTCAGGGTATTCCCTGATAAAACCTTTTTTGATTAACCTTCCCAGCATATCTGTGCCACTGGAAAGTTCCAGCAGCATAGAATAAATTACTTCCGTTTTTTTTGGATTTTTTTCCTTATAAATAGCCAGCAAAATACCGAACTCTTCCAACTGGCTGACCCCGGTACCTGCAAATGCAGTGTAGGCGTAAACCATATTCATCCTGGTAATTCTACCCAAAATTTTTAGCAACAGGCCGTCTATATATTCCGGGATTGCACCGCCAACTAGAGTATTTTTATTTTCTATCTCACGTTTGTGAATCAGTTGATAACGGCAAAAATCGTTAATATCACCATCCGGATGTTTCTTTTCAAAATCAGCCCAGGCATTTACAAGTTCAACGGTTTTATTCATGTTTATTTTTCTTTGCGATAAAAGTTATAGTCCAAAACAGTAGATTAAAAGGGGTTGGATTGACTTTAATTCGTTTTCGTTATAAAAATAAATAAAATACTTCGAATATATTATTTATTTCAAAATAGTAATATATTTACCAAATAAACATCGCAAACGAAGTAATTATGAAAAAAATAATTGTATTTGGCGCATCCGGTGGTATCGGAACCGAGGTTGTGAAACAAGCGCTGGAAGCAGGGTACCGGGTGACAGCACTGGTCAGGAGCCCGGAAAAGTTCACCTTGATACATCCCTATCCGCTGGTTAAACAAGGCGACGTCATGCTTACAGGTTCCCTCGATGAAGTCATTGGGGGGCAAGACATTGTTATCTCCGCTCTTGGCAACCGCAGTACGCAGCCAACAACACTATACTCCGTCGGAATCAGAAATATTTTAGGCGCCATGCAGAAAAAAAACGTACAGCGACTTATTTGTATATCGGCAGGAGGTTTAGATGTAAACCCGAAGGCCAGCTTATTTGTCAGACTGCTTACAAAATATGTCCTTCGGATATTAAAAGAACCGTATAACGATTTACGTATAATGGAAACATTGGTACAGCAAAGCAACATTAATTACACGATCATACGTCCTTCCAGGCTTTTAGATAAACCGATGACAGGCAAGTACAGGACCGGAATCAACAACAATATTACGAAACCGTTTAGCATTGCACGAGCAGATGTAGCCCATTTCATTGTGAATCATATCAATGATAACTCAATATTTAAGTTGACAACAGCAATTTCTTATTAACATTAAAAAGATCACATCATGAACAAATTTGCACAACCCTTTGCCTTGCTTACAACAGGTTTACTGGCAGGCGTATATTACTACGGATACTTTACTGTTATACCTGCTTTCTACGAAGTACCGTTAAAAGTCCATTTAGAATATAGGGTGGCATTGATGAATCATAATTCGTTTTATGTACAGTCACTTACAGCAGCAGCCATTCTTGGACCTTTATGGCTGGCTATTTCTGCAAGGCAAACCCACAGGGTAAGGAATTGGGCTATTTTCGCCGCCGTAGTTGCTTTACTTTCTATACTTACTACCCGTTTCGGAAATGTTCCCATCAACCGGATGATACGCATTTGGGAAGCTGGACAACCGCCAGCTAACTGGCATGATATACTCAATCAATGGGTCATCTTCAATAATATCCGAACGTTTTTTGCGCTGGCCAGCTTTGTATTTCTATTGGTTGCATCTCAATTAAATAAACGGGTTGCGCCTGTACAATGACATAGGTATAGCCATAGCTTTATTATCGTGTGAAAAGGTCTTTTATTATTGATCCTCGATTCAAGCGTTAATTTTTATATGAATAATGAGGCTAATACCTTCAAAATTTTTATTAAACAATTCGAGAAATATACACTTGGGCGCACAAACGGCCTTAACGATATCGTTAAGGCCGTTTTCTATTTTAGTCAATTTTTAAAACTGCATTTAAAGCAAATAGAGGTACATTTTGGTTCGGGCACAATGAGATTTATCGCTCAATAATATACCGATTATTTATATCAACATTATCATTTTTGAACTTGCCCTTTTTATATATGAAAAATAATTACGCCCTAATTTAATGAGTTGGTCTTCCATTTAACAGTCAGGTCAGAAACCACAAGAAGATTTTTTATGCGTCTATAAGGAATCCTTTCATTCTTTTAAACTGTACTCCACAAAATATAGAAAATGAATTTTTAAAACTTTAAGATAATAATTTTGTATACGTAAGGAGATAAAACTATGGCAAAAAACAAATTACTAAGAATGGACAATGTCGGCATCGTTGTAGAATCACTCGATGACGCCATCTCTTTTTTCACGGAGATAGGCCTGAAGCTCGAAGGGCGGGCCACAATAGAAGGTGAATGGGCTGGCCGCGTTACCGGACTGGGTTCTCAGAGCGTAGAGATTGCTATGATGGTTACCCCCGATGGCCACAGCCGGCTCGAGATTTCTAGATTTCTCACCCCGCCTACTATCTCAGATCACCGTGCTGCCCCTGTAAACGCTCTAGGCTACCTGCGCGTCATGTTCACTGTTGAAAACATTGACGAGATGGTATCCAGGCTCATCAAGCATGGCGCTCAGCTCGTTGGCGAAGTGGTTCAGTATGAGAACTCATATAAGCTCTGCTACATTCGCGGAACGGAAGGACTTCTAATCGGGTTGGCAGAACAACTCGAAAGTAAATGAGTTGTGAATGTTCCTTCTCAGCAGGGCCTGTCAGAGACGACCTTGTGCACAATGTTTGTTTGACGAGGAAATATTTCATTCACTCTGTGGCTATTTGCGCTTATCATTGCCTATCAAGACTATCGCGCCTAAAATGAAAATGTAACGCAGGGTCATCTGTAACAGACCCTGCGGGAACAGAAGGCTATTTTTAGTTTTTGACATTTCTTTGAACCTGCGCTTAAGGCAAATAAAGGCACTTTTGGGTTCTATGCCTCTAATAAATCTATTGGGGCAACGAAGCAGATTTATCTAAAAATTTTTTTAGTCTTTCAATTCCTTCAGATAGGCCGGGTAGTCTGTTATCATTAATGCTTCCCATGTAGTCCGTTGGCCCAGGATCTGATCACGCATATCAGGCCACACTGTTCCCATTGCACCGACCCTTTTTTTGAGTTCGCCAAGATCGATATCCCGGCAATAAATAGAAGAGCCCGGTTGCTGTTTCCACGACTGGGTGATGGGGCCAATATCAAAAGAGTCGAAGCCTAATTCGTCTACCAGTTTAAAAACAACATCCTTTGATTTAAGGTTATCACCTGAAACAGCTATAGCGATGCGACCTTTTTCACCTTTAGGTCGGCCCAGGTCCTTTATGCTGGTCGCAAGAATGGAGTTAAATACTTTAACGACAGGAAAACCCAATTGCTGTTGCACCCACAGGCTATCTATCCCGCTTTTGTCAAGTTCGGTTATATGTCCGTCGCGAATATTTGGATAATAATTTCCAGTTTCAATTATAACCACATCTTCAGGCAGTTGTTCAAACAAACCTTTAGGAAGATCCGGGATACTTTTTTGAGGGAGTGCGATAATGATCACTTCTTTGTTTTGTGCCGCTTCTTCTACAGTAGCTGCTTCAGCCCCAATTTCTCCGGCAAGCTGTTTCAACGAAGCAGGTCCTCTTGAATTAGCTATAGAAACAGAGTATCCCAGTTTAACAAACTTTGATGCCAGCAAACTTCCCAGTTCGCCCGACCCTATAATCCCAATGTTCATAGCCGTTTTAGTTTTGCTGTAATTCTTCTTTCGCGTTCGGCTGGCCTTTTCCTGTAGTGATCAGGTCTTTTAAACTGCCATTAATATAGCTGGTCCAGGCATTAAAGCAAACATCATAACATTCATAGGCCTGGGTCAAGCCCCGGTGCGTGAAACGGAGCTGGGTTTTGCCATCTTTTTCGGAGATCTCGAACTCGATCTTTGTACCGACCCACTCTGTTTGATCTTTGGTGAAGCTAAAATAGTTTTCAAGGCAAAGCCAAACTACTTTTTTGTCGGGTATAACCTCTATTAATCTCATAGTACATTTGTGCAAGTCCCAGCGTTGGTAAGTAAACTCATCATTGAGCTGACCGGTACCACCGTCAATTCTTTCTGACCACCATCCGCGTACATTATTAACTGCGTTAAATACTTCGTTCGGAGTTTGATCTACCGAAAAACTGGTGCTAAAATCTGGTGTCTTCATTCTGTTGATTTTTTAATTTGATAATTTGTTATTTAATAAGTTCTTTAATTTTTCAGCTTGATTATGTAACTTCAAAGTTACTCAATAAAAACGTAACTTACAAGTTACACGATGTTTCAAAAAAAAATTTCCTAAAGTGTCGGTCCTTTTCATAAAAAGAGTCGTTCAAGCTCCAGGTAACCACCGCTGTGTACAGTTCCATTTCTGACGACAGCGTAAACGCTTTTACACCCTCATAGTTAACAGTCTGGTTTTTAGCAGAGACGAGTGAAGGATATTGAGCAGTGTCTCAGTTTGAAATTTAATTTTCACTTGTAGCCTTAACCCCGTATCGTATTGCAGCTTCAAGTATGTTAATGTTTATATCTTTTAAATTTTTGAACTTAATGCAATACCCGGTTACGCTCGCCTTACCTATTTCTTTTCCAAACGTTTGGGCTAAATATGTCTTATCCGCGATACCGAGGACATAGACAGAGATTCCGGATGTATTTGCACTTAAACCAATTTGAAAAAAGTCTCTGGTCTTTCCATCGGCGTATTTTATGGTGTAAAACCCATAACCTATATTAGGGTTACTAACCGTTTTATTTTCGCTGTTTTTACCGTTGTCGAACCATAATTTACAACCTGGTAAAATTTGAAGTATGCGATTGTGCAACCCCTGCAGATCACTGCGCTTTGGTTCTGGCTGGTTGGTAATATACTCTTTGATCTGTTCTTGTATGTCCATATGAGATATTGAATTATGGGTTACTCACTTTGCCTTTTCAAATTTCGTTTTATTTTTAATTATACACTAATTCATTTTTTTCACCTTCTTTCGAAAGAATTTTCCACTTTTCTTTGGTTCAGATGTTATAATTAACTTTGAACTGATTATGAATGACATTCAAAACAGGGAAGATATTTCGGTTTTAATAAACAGCTTTTATTTAAAAGTAATGACAGATCCTATTATTGGGCATTTCTTCACCGAAACGAATTTCTCTTTAGAAACACATATACCCGTTATGATCTCATTTTGGGAGTCGATACTTTTTAAAGTGCCTTCTTATTCTGGCAATCCCATGATCAAACATATAGCGTTGAACAAAATCTTTCGGATGCAGGAACAGCATTTCGCTACGTGGCTGGTGCTATGGGAAAGCAATTTACATTCACACTTTACAGGGCCGATAGCACAAGAGGCCATAATTCGCGCCAGATCTATTGCACAAATTATGGAAGCGAAAATTGGGTTAACCAGTTAGTTCAGTAACAATTTAAGAAAGTTTCCTCCTTTTTACTTCCTTAACAATTAAGCTTAGTTCACGGCTCATTTGCCCGGCAATTGCAGTATTTTCCTGTGCCCTCCTGAATAAGTATGGCAGAACTGCTTTTATAGGCCCGTAAGGAACATATTTGGCTACATTATATTGTGAGTGGGCCAGATTAAAGCTTAGGTTATCGCTCATGCCCAGCAATTGCGAAAAGTACACATGTGGATTTTTATGATCGATATTCTTTTTATCCAGAAGCTCGGCAAGCAAACGACAACTTTCTTCGTTATGCGTACCCGCAACAAAGGCAATTGCATCTATGTGATCAGTACAGTAATCCAAGGCAGCGTCATAGTCCTTATCTGCAGATTGTTTATCGGGCTGAATTGGCGATAGGTAACCCTTTTCCTCTGCACGTTTGCGTTCCTTCTCCATATAAGCTCCGCGCACAAGCTTTGCGCCTAATATAAATCCGGATTTCACAGCAACCTGATGATCGTCTTTTATAGATTGCAGCTTATCGTGCCTGTATAATTGGTAAGTGTTATATACTATAGCTTTCTGCTTATTAAAACGCTGCATCATATCTAAAGCCAAACCATCAATAGTTTCCTGTATCCAGCTTTCCTCAGCATCTATCATTACAGGGATGTTTTTCGCGTGCGCCTTTTCACAAATTGCCAGGACTCTTGCCTGTACTTTTTCCCATTCGGCCTGCTCATCATTAGTCAGCGATGCTTTTTCATCCAGTTTTTCAAGTAACGAAAAACGGCCTACCCCGGTAATTTTAAATACAGTTATGGGTACTGCTTTATCAGTTGCAGCTCTTTCAATGGTGCGGATAATTTCATCGTGGGTGTTATCAAAAACATGTTCGTCATCTTCCCCCTCTATAGAATAATCCAATATGGTGCCTACACCTCCCCTATTAAGATTTTCAATTGTTTTATCACATTCGGCAATAGTTTCACCGCCGCAGAAGTGTTTAAATATAGTGGCCTTTATTATTCCCTTTATGGGCAGGCCGATTTTTATGGCGAAATTAGTAACCGGGGGGCCTATCTTCACTAAAAAATTAACGTTAATTACCTTGAACAGCCAGTATGCACGCTTAAGGTCGGAATTTGAAGAATGACGGAAAGCTATCTCCGTATCTTCGAAAGATAAATTATTTTTTTCGCTCATGGTCAGTTATCTGTGGTTCATGGCATGGTATTCCTAATCAATGGTGTTACCATCAACTACGATCCATGAACCAACGCGCAAAATTATAAATTGCAAGCCAAATATCTCATTATTCGTCGAATAGTTTATTTTTGCTGCCTCATGATAGAATTTAAAGTAACCGGAGATTATATCCCCATGATCCAATTACTAAAGGCGACCAACCTTGTACAAACCGGCGGCGAAGCGCAAATAGTTGTAAATGAGGGCGAAGTAATGTATAATGGCCAGGTAGATTACCGCAAACGCCTGAAAGTAAAAAAGGGTGATACTGTTGAATTTAGAGGTGAAACTATCAGGGTTATATAACTATGAAAACCATACAAAGCGATAATTATCCCATATATTTTGAGAATAGCTTAACCGAATTAGCAAAATTTGTTAAAGAAGGCAAGTATTCAAGGTCGTTTATTTTGACTGATGAGCATACTGCTGTACACTGTTTACCATTGGTACAAGCGCAGTTTGACGGTGATGAAAACTTTGACATTATTGAAGTAAATGCCGGGGAAGAAAGCAAGACTATTGATTTTTGTATCGGCATATGGAAAATGCTGATAGATTTTGAAGCCGACCGTAAAAGCCTGCTGATAAATTTAGGTGGGGGTGTAATCACCGATATGGGTGGCTTTGCAGCATCCACCTTTAAACGCGGAATCGATTTTGTGCATGTACCTACAACCTTATTATCACAGGTAGATGCTTCCGTTGGCGGAAAAACGGGGATTGATCTTGATAATATAAAAAACATCATTGGCACCTTTACACAGCCAAAAGCTGTATTTATTGATGCTGCATTTTTAAATACACTGCCAGCAAGACAAATATTATCGGGCACTGCCGAAATGCTTAAACATGGCCTGATAACTGATGCGGCTTATTGGGATGCGTTAAAAAACAGTGATCTAAGCAAACCAACCGATGAATTGATTCATTGGTCGGTAGAGATAAAGAATAAAGTGGTAATTGAAGACCCAACCGAAAAAGGTATTCGCAAGGCACTTAATTTTGGGCATACTGTTGGCCATGCGGTGGAAACCAATTCGCTGGTTAACGATAAGCACCCATTGACACATGGTGAGGCTATAGCTTTAGGTATGATCTGCGAAGCTTATCTTTCTCATAAAAAAACAGGTTTGAGCAATGGAGAACTGGCAGAGATTGTTAAAGTAATTGGCGATCTATATCCAAAATATAACCTGGCCGAAACCAATTTTGAAACACTATGTTCAATAATGTTAAAAGATAAAAAGAACCAAAACGGTAAAATAAATTGCACATTATTGACAAGCATAGGGCAATGCAGCCTTGACAATATATGTACAGATGCCGAACTTTGCGAAAGTTTGTCGTATTACGCATCATTATAAAATGTTCCATCCCGATCACAGGCAGGAAGCTGCATTAATGCTGGTAGGTTTACTGGTTGTAATGACTATTCTTGAAATGTGGTTCAGCTACCGGGAGAACCGTAAATATTACGAAAAGAGGGATACACTTACCAATATCTATTTAACTACTCTTGCTTTTCTGTTAAATCTGGCGGTTGGCGGCAGCACCTTTTTTATATTAAATTATGCCTGGCGTTTCCGATTTTTTGAAATAAACAATGCTATTCTTTACTGGTTTGTGCTTGTTGTAGTTCAGGACTTTTTGTACTGGGCGCTGCATTATACCGGGCATTATTGCCGCCTGTTTTGGGCTATACATGTTACACATCATTCTTCTGAGCATTTTAATTTCACCACAGGTTTCAGGTCTACAGTTTTTGAGCCGTTGTACAGGGTGTTTTTTTACCTCCCGCTTGCCCTGATGGGTTTTACCGCAGTTGACATTCTTTACGCCTATTTAATTACACAGCTATATGGTAACCTTGTGCATACGCAATATAACATACCGCTGCCCAAATGGTACGGATTAATATTTGTAACACCTTCCCATCACAGGGTGCATCATGCATCGAATGTTCCTTACCTTGATAAAAACATGGGGATGGTTTTAATTATTTGGGACAGAATATTCGGCACTTTTCATGCTGAGGACCTGCCCGAACCTGTTAAATACGGCCTAACCCATCAGCCCCATGATCTTGGGCCTGTAAATATACTTTTCCATGAATGGAAGGCATTATTAGCTGATGTAAAAAAAGCACCTACTTTAAAAACTAAGCTGCAATATTTTTTAAATCCTCCCGGATGGAGTCATGATGGAAGTACCCAAACTGCAAGGATATTGCAAAAGGAATGGGAAGAAACGCATTCGTAAATCATATTTTATCTTTTTTAGCGTGAGCGCGGACACTCACAATTTCTCATAATCAAGCGCGAACGCTTAAATGTGTGAGGCTAAAGCACAAAAAATTGCTGATAGGATCAAATATTAAGTAACTTACATTTGGGTTTATGAGTTATAAGCCTTAAACAAACAAACTATGAAAATTAATTTAGGAAAGTCTCTTTCAAGGGCAGAGATGAAAACAGTTTTAGGTGGTGGTGCCCCACTTTGCTCAGCTAAAGGTCAAAATCCAGAATTTTCTGCTACTGGGAGATGTTGTGAAGGACTTACACCATGTCACCTTTCAGCTGGAACTAATTACACATGTCAACCAGCAGGAACTATATGTTATGTATATCCTTACTAATGCAGTTTGATTATCATAATATGTTAATTGTAACCACCCGTTCAAGCGCGAACCTAAACGGGTGGTTAATCAAACATCCCTTACCTTGATAAAAATAATATACTACTCCATGAATTAAAGGCTTTATTAGCAGATGTAAAAAAGCATTGAATACAACAGGAATTTACATCAAACAATCCTTAAGAGAGCCTGTTCAGGCATAAGTCTTTAATAAGCAATTGACATAATTAAAAACTATTTCGCTTCTGCAATTGTATTTATTTGACCTTTATTTTTCTTAACATAAACGCTATCTATGAAAAAAGTAATTCTGTTTAACATTTTAGGATGTGCACTGACCGTCATAATATTTGCCGGATGCCATTTTAGTGCAGGGGTTAAAAAAGATTTAAAAACAGGCCTTTCAGTATCATACAACGGCTTTGAAGTTAATGAGGTTTATCTTGCCGATAAAGCAGGTAAGCCTTTGCCAAACAATAAAGTTTTTATGGATTCAACATTTTCTATCATAGCTAAAGGTGTTGATAACTACAAACTTAAAGATGGAAAGGCTTATCCGGGTTGTGAGTTAACCATAAAAGATAAAAATGGCAAGGTACTTGGTGGTTCGCCCGATGTTATGGAAGGAATTGCAAAAGATGGTTTGATTCCTAAAAATGCTACTGTACTTTCAGCCATACTTACTCTTCATCATCCATTTGTTGTGGGAGAGACCTATCATGTCGCTGCCCGTTTCTTTGATAAGGAGAACGCAAAAAATGAGTTGAAAGCAGATATCGATATTTTGTTACAATAAAGATACGGGCTAATTAGATTTACTTAAGCCTGTTCAAATTCTACGGTTTGAACAGGCTTAATGAATTATTTATCGCCTGAGACCCCAATTTTTACTTTATAACGGTATCCGTTGGGACTTGAATCTTCTTCTTTTAAAACCTCCTTGGTTTTCTTGGCTATCCAAAAACTTTCAGATCCTGATTTATCAGTATGATTTAATACCCAGCAATCGGTCTTTCTCCCATCACTATCGTAAAGAAAATCACTCCCGGTAACTGTATAGCTAACCTTTTCGGCTTTGCCAAAACCTGGGTCATAGTAATTAATTACAAAGGTCCTGTTTTCCTTATAAGGAAGTAGCTGGTATATGATCAGATCCGCGTGCCAGTTTAGATTATAGTTTTCAAAGGATTGATTAAAGTCTTTTATGGCTATTGATTTAACCGAGTCAGGGATTTCGCCCTTGATTCCTTGATTTTTAAAATCGGCAGTTTTTGTTTCAAAATCAAATTTTATCGACTAGCCTAAGCGTTTCCACCATGATTCATGTAAAATAGTTGAAAAATCCTTTGCATTAAAAATAGACGACGCTGCGTGCATAATTGTATCGCGATCCCATTGTTGGCTTACAAAAATTGCAGGTTTGTTATGGTATTGCTTTGCCTCAACATTAATTTTCACCAATGTTATACGCTGGGCAGGGCTTTGTTTTGTTTGCTGGTTATAAAGAATATAACGATAGCTGCCGGTTTGCAGGGCTTTCATATCCAGATCACCAGCCTTAATATTAATAGTATCTATTGGGCTTGCCATAGATGCCATTGTTATGGATACTAAAAATGATAGAATAAAAATTGATTTCATGATTTACAAGGGCTTTGAGTCTGTAAATCTTTGTTTAATTATTTCCTATGAGAAACAACTTCAACGAGTTTGTAGTTATTTTCAACTGTTAGGGTATTTAGGTTATAAACACGGTTTGTGATCACGATTGATAGCAGGTCTTTTCCTACAAACAGGGAAGAAAAAAATTTCAATTTAGTTAATACAATTTATATTCGTCGGTTAATATTGCCATTCTATCGATACATTTTGCCTATCTGTCGAAACTATAGGGTAATTTTTTTTATTTTTTAGTCTTTTTAATTAACGATTACGCAACATACTTTAAATGTTACGTACACAGTTATACCAATTTTAAAACCTTTAACAGTTTTCACAACTTACTAACGCCACCACAACCACTTGCTATGAGACTCGGGCTGAATCATTTTTATAACACCTCTTAAATACATCTTTTACCGACAATTAAATAACCAACTAAAAATTCAAACCAAAAACTTATGAAGATTAAAAATTTACTTAAATTAAGCTGTACCATCCTTTTATACTTCCTTGTGCTGCCCGCCATGGCGCAGAACAAAGTTGTTACAGGTAAGGTTACAGACTCGAAAGACGGCTCAACGATGCCAGGGGTATCAGTGGGCGTTAAGGGAACAACAATTGGTGTAACTACTAATACAGACGGAAGTTTCAGCCTATCAGTTCCTTCATCAGCAACAACGCTTGTTTTCAGCTTTATTGGATATGATAAGCAGGAAGTTAGCATTACCGATAAATCTTCGGTCAATGTTGCGCTGGTACCCAACAGTACTTCGCTAAACGAAGTAGTAGTAGTAAGCGTAGGCTATGGAACGCAGCGAAAAAAGGATGTTACAGGTGCGATATCCAGCATCAGTTCTAAAGATTTTAACCAGGGCCTGGCAACCAATGGTTTACAGCAGATACAAGGCAAGGTGCCTGGGCTGGTAATAACCAATCCGGGCGGCGATCCAAATGCCTCTCCGGCTGTACGCGTTCGTGGACAAACATCCATTACCGGAAATCAAAACCCTTTAATTGTAATTGACGGGGTAGCACTTGATGACCCTAATCAATTCCGCAATATTCCTCCGGGTGATATAGAGACTATAGACGTGTTAAAAGATGCTTCAGCGACCGCTATTTATGGCGCGCGCGGTTCAAATGGTGTATTACTGGTTACCATGAAAAAGGGAAGGGCAAGTGCGCCTTCTATTACTTATGATGGTTATTATGGCGTGGCCAACCAAAGTAAATATTACGATTTATTAAGTACAAGCCAATATTTAAGCTATGTAAAAAATTTAATAGCGGCTGACCCAAGCATTAACTTAGGCACCTATGACAAAGGAGGAAGTACCGATTGGCAAAAGGCTGTAGTACGCACCGCCCATACACAAAGCAGTGCCGTGTCAATGTCTGGGGGAAGCGGAACCTTTAACTACAGGGCTTCGTTATCTTATTTAAATCAACAAGGTATAGAAATACAAAGCGACAGAAGTGTACTGGGTTTACGTTTTAATGCTGAACAAAAGGCATTAGATAATAAGTTAGATATTACGATGGGGATAACCTATTCAAACATCAGATCAGATGGTTCTAACGATAATGGCGCATCAAATGTTAATTATGACTGGGTGTTTAACACCCCGCCTACTTATCCTTTAAAAAATGCTGATGGGTCTTACTATGGCTATAGTTTAGATTATAATGGGCATAACCCAGTTCAGCATGTAATGGGTACGCTTAACCGGAACTACGAATACCTTACCATAATGAATGCCACTGCAAATTATACAATTATGCCGGGCTTACTTGTGGGTTTAACTGGCTCAACCAGTCCGGATCGTACCCTGGTTCATCATTTTGAGTCTGCATGGCCGGGAGAAGGCAATATCAACAATGGTCATCAGCAACTATATGAAGCTAATTCCTACAAAGGAAATCTTCATATTAATTACGATAAATCTTTTGGGAAGCATTCCATTTCAGCAACAGCTGTTTATGAGTATAATGATTTTTTTACAAATAATTTTTATGCTTACGATGATAATTTTCTTGCTCCTGATGAATTGGATAACAATTTAGGCGCGGGTAATCCTCAAACACAATCAGTAAGTTCGGCTAAGGATGAATATAAGCTTATTTCTTATTTAGCCAGGGTTGCCTATAATTACGATGGAAGGTTTTATGTAACTGCTTCTATACGTCGTGATGGCTCAAGCAAATTTGGGGCAAACCATGAATGGGGTAATTTCCCAGCCGTTGACGTGGCATGGCGGTTAAAAAGGGATGTGCCTTTTTTAAATGACTTTACCTGGATTGATGATATAAAAATAAGGGGTGGTTATGGTGTTACAGGTAACGCTGATGCGATAGGTCCTTATAGTGCGATAGGTTTATACGGAACAGGCAACACTTATTATAATCCTTCTAACAGCGCTTTCCCGTACCCTAAATCGTATGTATTTTCTCAGAACCCGAACCCGGATTTACGATGGGAACAAAAAGGAGGCGTTAATATAGGCATTGATTTTTCGCTGTTCAATAGTCGTTTATCGGGTGATATTGACTATTACAATAACAAAACCACAAACATGCTTTATAACTATAATGTGCCAACACCTCCGTTTTTATATAATTCCATCGAGGCAAATGTGGGCAGTTTAACTAATAAAGGTGTTGATATTGGCTTAACCGGACGCCCGCTAACCGGGCAGGGGCTTAACTGGACAGTAGCTGCTCAAATTGCTTTTGTAAAGACCAGGGTAACTCAGTTATCAGGAACTTATAATGGGTATAGCCTGGTAGCGTCTCAAATAGCCCTTGGCTCTGCTGCGGGCCGTGGTTTATCATCAACTCCTATTACTTATCTTAAACCCGGATATGCGCCAGTTGAATTTTATCTGCCGCATCTTGTGGTTTCCCCGGAGTTCTGGCACCTGTATAATATTTAATACCATCGGCTACTTCAAACCTTATCAGGTCATTACGCCTCCAACCTTCCCACGCAAATTCACGCCCCCGTTCGGCCAAAAGATTTGGCAGAGTTAAATCAGCCATGGTCCACGGCTGATCGTTTGGCAAGGCCCTCTTGCGCACGGCATTAACCAGGCTAAGAGCGTCTCCTGTTGCCCCGCTTCTTATTTCTGCTTCAGCCTTCATCAACATAGCATCAGATAAACGGAAGATCACCCCATCGTTGCTTTGCATGTCTCCGGCTGTACCAGCCTGTGGATAATACTTTATACTCCTGGCGCCCGCATTTCTAAAACTATCAGCAGGATTGCTTAATTCAAGCACGTATGGGCTTAAAACAACAGGCAGTCCGCTTTTAGGGTCTGATAAAGCCACACCTGATGATGAATACTGCTGCCCGATGATCCACATATTTTTCCGGGTATCAGTAGCAGTAAATGATTTGTAAAATGCAGTTGGCGCGCACCAGCCATTATAAGGCTGCCCGGTAAGCCCATAGGTTTGATTGTTAACATAGTTGAGTGTAAACCTGATTATACTCATACCGCCGATATATTGTTTGTCAAACGGCACTACAAATATATTCTCTATCGACCCATCATTAGCAACTGCAAAATTGTCGAGCATGCTTGGCTGCAAGCTGTATTGTCCCGATTTTATTACCATATCTGCTGCAGCAGCGGCTTTGGCCCATTGCGGTGTACCG
>JABDFZ010000068.1 GCA_013286325.1 Bacteroidota bacterium
GCCTGGGCTTATATGCCATAAAATCGGAGCTGGAAGACCTTTCTATGAAATACATGGAAAGGGAAACCTATCAGTTTATAAAAAACAAGCTGAACGAGAAAAAGGCAGAGCGCGAAAAATTTATCAGGGACTTTATTGAACCGGTAAAAAAAGTTTTGGAAGGACAGGGACTGGAAGCCGATTTATTCGGCAGGCCAAAATCTATCCACTCTATCTGGAATAAGATGAAGAAAAAGGCTATTCCTTTTGAGGAAGTGTATGACCTTTTTGCCATCAGGATAATTTTAGACAGCACACCCGAAAGTGAAAAGGCTGATTGCTGGAAAGCATATTCAATAGTTACAGATCTATACAGGCCCAATCCGGACAGATTACGGGATTGGATCTCATCGCCTAAGGCAAATGGTTACGAATCGTTACATACTACGGTTATGGGGCCGCGCGGCCAATGGGTTGAGGTGCAGATACGTACCAAGCGGATGAATGAAATTGCCGAAAAAGGTTTTGCCGCGCATTGGAAATACAAAGAATCGTCAACCGATAGCGGGCTAGATCAATGGGTACAAAAGGTAAGGGATATGCTTAAAAACCCAGACTCGAATGCACTTGATTTTCTGGATGATTTTAAAATGAACCTTTTCTCTGACGAGATATTCATTTTTACACCAAAAGGTGCATTGATCCAGCTTCCGTTAGGGGCAACCGCGCTCGACTTTGCTTTTGAGATACATACCGACGTTGGGGCAAGCTGTATAGGGGCGAAAGTTAACCATAAGCTAGTACCGCTGAGCCATAAACTGCAAAACGGCGACCAGGTAGAGGTTATAACATCCAGCAAACAATCGCCAAAGGAAGACTGGCTGAATATTGTTGTAACCGCCAAGGCCAAAGCCAAAATAAAATCGGCCTTAAAAGAGGAAAAACGGAAAATAGCAGAAGACGGCAAGGAGATACTGGAGCGTAAGATGAAATCGTTAAAGATCACTTACAACTCAGAAAATATACACAAGCTAAGTTATTTCTTTAAGCTGCCATCAACACAGGATTTGTTCTACAATATTGCTAAAGGCACTATTGATATGAAGGACCTGAAAGAGTACCAGGCATCGGAGAAAGTAATTGAAAACAAGCCGCAGGATAAAATAGAGACCGAGCAGATACAAAGCCTGATGCGAAGCATAAAAGGCAAAGACACCGATATGCTGCTTATTGGCGAGGATATGCAAAAGATAGATTATAAGCTGGCTAACTGCTGTAATCCTATCCCCGGTGATGATGTGTTTGGTTTTGTTACGGTTAGCGATGGTATAAAGATCCATCGTACCAATTGCCCTAACGCGGCTAAACTGATGGCTAATTATGGGTACCGGATTGTAAAAGCAAGGTGGACTAACCAACAAGAGCTTGCGTTTTTAACCGGTTTGAGAATTACCGGTATTGATGAAGTGGGCCTGATAAACCAGCTGACTACTGTGATATCCAATGATTTTAAGGTGAATATCCGCTCAATTACAGTTGATAGTGACAATGGTATTTTCGAAGGATCGATAATGGTATATGTAAATGATACTGATCATCTGGAAAATTTGATCAGGAAATTGAAGACAGTAAAAGGAATTACCGGAGTAAACAGGTTTGATTCGGTAATTGAAAAAGCATCTTAATTAGTTGACTCGGTGAGTGGTTGATTAAGAGAGGAGTTGAATTTTAACTTAATCAACTCCAAACTAAATTCTTAACTTTGTCCTTTAATAAATAAACATGTCTCAACAGGAAACCATTGCAATGGTTAAGAAAATTTTCGAAGCCTATCTCGAAAATAAAAACCTCAGGAAAACTCCCGAACGCTTTGCAATACTCGAAGAAATATACTCCAGGAGCGATCACTTCGATGTGGAATCATTATACATCCACATGAAAAATAAAAAGTACCGTGTTAGCCGGGCAACTGTTTACAATACCCTGGAACTGCTGGTATCGTGCGACCTGGTAACCAAACACCAGTTTGGCAAAAATATGGCCCAGTTCGAAAAATCATACGGCTATAAACAACATGACCATATTATTTGTATTGATTGCGGCAAGGTTGTTGAGTTTTGCGACCCGCGTATTCAGCAGATCCAAAGTATGATGGGCGGTTTGCTGAAATTTGAAATAAAACATCACTCATTAAATCTGTATGGCAACTGCGAAAAACTACGCGCAGGTTTTTGCGACAGAAAAGCCCAATAAAGATGGATAAGCCTATTTTAAGTAAACAAGCATTTTGGGATGTTGATATGGATAAGATCGACTATGAGAAAAATGCAGCACATGTTGTAGAAAAGGTTATAGAAAGAGGGAAAGCGGAAGACTTTGAGAACTTGTTAAAATTTTACGGGTTTAAAAAAGTAGGGGAATTAGCATTGCAGGCAAATTGGCTTTCTGACATAAGCATAAATTTTTGCTGTAAGCTATTTAAGGTTAAACCAACCGATTTTAAATGTTACGAGAAGAAACAGTCGAACCGGCTACACTGGGACTTTTAAAACAGATAGTGGCTTTACCTGAATTAAAACAATTCAGGTTGGTTGGTGGCACTGCACTCTCTCTCTTGTACGGGCATCGAAAATCTATCGATCTAGACCTATTTACAGATCAACCTCTCCAAAAAGATATTTTAATCCCAGTTCTGGAAGATGCTTTTGGCAGAATAGTTTCGGTAAATGATAGAAGTAAAAACATTTACCAGTGCATTATCAAGGATATAAAGGTTGATTTTGTTTCCGTGATTGACCCATTCTTAAACCCAGTACAATTAATTGACAATATTCCATTTGCTGATATTAAAGATTTAATAGCTTTGAAACTTAATGCAGTGAAAGGCAGGGGTGTAAAAAAGGACTTTTGGGATGTCGCAAGACTCCTGCAAGATTATACGCTACGTGATCTTTTTCAGTTTTATCATGATAGATATAATTATGATGATACCTTTGCAGTAATCAGATCGGTAGCATATTTTGATGACGCCGAGAATACTATTACTCCGGAGTCATTAGACGGTATGACCTGGGAAAAAGTAAAAATAACCATCGATAAAGCATTTGACACTTATTATAAATAACAATAGAATTAATGGCTGTTGACGTATTATTAGGCCTCCAGTGGGGCGATGAAGGTAAAGGAAAAATTGTTGATGTACTGAGCGCAGGGTATGACCTGATCGCACGTTTTCAGGGCGGCCCCAATGCCGGGCACACACTTGAGTTTGATGGTAAAAAGTTTGTACTGAACACCATACCTTCGGGCATATTTTTTGAAAATACCATGAACCTGATAGGTAATGGTGTTGTAATTGACCCCATCACCTTAAAAAAGGAAATAGATAAGTTAAAAGATGCCGGTCATGATCTTTTAGCCAAAAAAAACCTGATGATAGCCAAAAAGGCGCACCTGATTTTACCAACACATCAATTGCTGGATGCAGCTTCTGAGAAAAAAATGGGGGAAGGTAAAATAGGATCGACCCTTAAAGGCATCGGGCCAACTTATATGGATAAAACCGGCCGTAATGGTCTGCGGGTTGGCGATACCACTTTACCCGATTTTAAAGAACGTTACCAAAAACTGGTTGATAAGCATGTATCTATGCTTACCTCGCTGTATGGCGAAGTAGCCGATTTCTCTGAACGTGAGGCAGCATTTTTTGAAGCCGTTGAACTGATTAATAAGTTTCAACTGGTTGATTCGGAACATTTAGTAAATGACTATTTAAAACAAGGCAAAAAGGTTTTGGCAGAGGGTGCACAAGGCACTATGCTCGATATTGACTTTGGTTCATACCCTTTTGTGACCTCGTCAAATACTACTACAGCAGGCGCCTGCACAGGTCTTGGAATTGCCCCGAACAAAATAGGAGAGGTTATAGGCATTTTTAAAGCTTATTGTACACGCGTTGGTGGCGGCCCCTTCCCTACAGAATTAAATGATGAAACAGGCGAAGAACTACGCCGCATAGGCCATGAGTTTGGCGCTACAACAGGAAGGCCCCGTCGTACCGGATGGATTGACCTGCCTGCATTAAAATATGCTATTATGTTAAATGGCGTTACCCAAATGGTAATGACCAAAGCCGACGTATTAAGCGGATTTGATAAGATATACGCTTGTACCCATTATAACTATTTAGGCGAGAAAATTGATTATATGCCTTATGATATTTGTGGTGTTGAGGCTGTTCCTGTTTTGAAGGAGATTGATGGCTGGAATGAAGATTTGACTGGTATAACTGAGCTATCGCAGATTCCGGCTAAGCTGCAATCGTATATCGATTACCTGGAGAAAGAATTAGAAGTACCGATTAAATATTTATCGGTAGGACCAGATAGAAAACAAACTTTAGTATTGCACTAATATCAGGATAACGCATTATTGAATATTGCAAAGGCCTCTGCTAAGGGGCCTTTTGATGTTTATAAAACTATTTTTGCACTGTGATTACACAAGTAACAGATCTTCAAAATTTTAAAAAGAATGCCTTGCAATGGGCTTCAGGTTTTGATGTTTGCTGTTATTTAGATTCCAATAATTTCAACGACCCTTATACCAAGTTCGATACTTTAATTGCAGCCGGAGTTAAGGCAGATATTACTGCTAATGTTGGGAATGCTTTTGAACAACTTGCAAAGTTCCGTGAAGAACACCCTGGCTGGATGACTGGATTTTTCGCGTACGACCTTAAGAATGAAGTTGAGAATTTAACCTCTGAAAACCCCGACCAACTTCACTTTCCTGACCTGTATTTTTTTGTTCCGCAATGCCTGATCATCATTAAGGGAGATGAAATTGAAATAATTGCAGATGATCCGCAATTCGTATTTGAGAGCATTGAACAACAGGTAGCATCAAATAATGATACTGCAAATAATGTAAATATTCAGGCCCGTTTTAACAAAACAGAATACCTGGCGATAGTTGAAAAAATAAAAGAGCATATAACCCGTGGAGATATTTATGTAACCAATTTCTGCCAGGAGTTTTTTGCTGAAAATGCTATTATCGACCCGCTTGCTGTATTTTTAAAGCTGAACGAAGTTTCGCCCAATCCCTTCTCCGCTTTTTTTAAAAGGAATGATAATTATATTATTTGTGCAACTCCCGAGCGTTTTTTAGCTAAACGGGGAAGTAAATTAATATCGCAGCCAATTAAAGGGACAACAAAAAGAGGTGAGGATGAGATAGAAGACAATTCCTTAAAAAAACAGCTAAGAAGCCACACTAAGGAACTACAGGAAAATGTAATGATAGTTGACCTGGTCCGGAATGACCTTACGCTGTCCGCAAAGGAAGGTAGTGTAAAGACCGAAGAATTATTTGGCATTTATAGCTTCAGGCAAGTACACCAAATGATTTCGACTGTTATATGTGAGATGCGTGATGATATAAGCACTGTACAGGCCATAAGAAACACTTTCCCCATGGGCAGTATGACAGGAGCCCCCAAGATAAGTGCTATGCGGCTAATGGAACAATATGAAAACAGCAGGAGAGGCGTTTATTCAGGATCAATAGGGTATTTTAGTGCGGATAATGATTTTGATTTTAATGTGGTTATCCGGACGCTGTTATACAATAATAATAACCAATACCTTTCTTTTCATGCAGGCAGTGCGATCACTTACCATGCCTATGCAGAAAAGGAATATGAAGAGTGTTTACTTAAAGCGCAGGCAATACTGGAAGTGTTGGGTCGGCCATTATCTTCTCCCCAATCCTTACGCTAATAGCTGATCCGTTTGCAAAGAAGGCAGAATATGGTTTTTGGCTTAAAAAAGGCAAAAACGCTTTGCCATATAACTCTGTAATGTCAGCCTCAAAAATAAAATCCTGAACCTGTGCTACCTGCCACGATATATGTTCAACCCGATACTCCATGGTTTTAATATCACTTAGTTTGTTATATCCCCAGTAATGTTCAAAAATGAATTCTTCGGCACTTCCGGGTTGTATGTCTTTAAAGTGATTATTTACTGTAGCACCCAATTTATTCCATTTGCCTTTTAGCCTCCATTCGTATAAAAATTCTGTGTAGTTATTTTTTACCGGAATTTGAGAGTGGCGCATGGGCAAAGCCCTATAATGTTCTTTATATAAATTGTTAGCAATAAATGCGATGATGCTTTTGGGTAGGATCTCGCTTATAAACACAGCTCCGCGTTTCCATTCTTTACCATCAAAATGCTTTACATAAAAACGCAGGTTAACTTCTTCAAAGTTTACGTGAAAAGGCCATTTAATTCCTAATACCCTGGTTTCGAAAAACATAAAGCCAACCATGCTAACCAGTGCTTTTCCATGCCATAAATCGAGTGTAGTTGCAGGGGGTAAATAGGGTAATAATACAGCCTGATCAACCTCGTAATTAAGCATTACCAGATTGTTCCATTGCGCTTGCAGAAATTTACGCTTCCCCATAAATAATGATATGTTAATTAAGGATGAAAATCCCTTATTGAGCAAAGATGAATCAGGCCGGCTTGGAATCGGTACCAGTGGGTAAACTGCTTTTCTTTTTGAAAAGGTTTACGCGGGATTCCTTACCTTTCAGCAGCCTTTCAATATTTTTTTGATGCGTAACCAGTATCAATAAACAGATCAGCATCCCGAAAATAACTACCAGGTTATTGGTATACTTATTAAAAAAGAAGGTTACACCTATAAGGTAGGCGAAACCTGCAGTAATTGAGCTAAGTGATACGTAACGGGTAATTAAGAGCACTACTATAAATACCGATACGCAGAATAAGGCGGCGTCGAGGTTAACGGCTAAGACCATTCCGAATAGGGTTGCTATTCCTTTACCACCCCTGAATCCGGCAAATACCGGGAACAAGTGCCCCATTACGGCAGCTATACCTAAAGCTAACTGATAACTTATATAATTTGAATGTGGTCCGCCGGTTGTTGAAACGCCGATAAAATAAGCAAGGTTGGTGGCGGTCCATCCTTTTAAGATATCGATTAGCATTACAGGGATCCCTGCTTTTTTACCCAATACCCTGAACGTATTTGTTGCTCCGGCATTACCGCTGCCATATTCCCGTACATCAACCCCGTAAAATGCCATCCCTATCCAGACCGCTGTGGGAATGGAGCCACAAAAATAGGCCAAAATAAGCGCTGAAATAGAGTAGCCAGTTATCATTTCAGCGCAATATTAATAAATTAAGTCCGAAAGTCGGAAAAGTCCGAAAGTCCGGAAGAAAATAATATCCGTGATCGTTTTTTAACATATCGTTCTTAGTTCCTCAATTTATTAATCGGATATTCAACTAATCCCTAATCACCGATCTCAGGCCTTTAGCCTACTGCTTTCAAGCTAAGGTCTAAACTTTTAACTGAATGTGTTAAAGCACCTACTGATATGTAATCGACCCCGCAAGCAGCGTATTCGCGAATGTTATCAATAGTTATACCTCCCGAAGCTTCTGTAATATACCGCCCCTTAATAAGGTTCACTGCTTCGCGCAGATCATGATAATTAAAGTTATCAAGCAATATACGATTTACGCCACCTGTTTGCAAAACCTGTTGCAGTTCATCAAGGTTTCTTACTTCAATCTCAATTGCCAGCTTTTTGTTTTGATGGATGAGATATTGTTGCGTATTTTCAATTGCCTGCCTTATGCCGCCTGAATAATCAACATGGTTATCTTTTATCAGTATCATATCATACAAGCCAAAACGGTGATTAACCCCACCACCGATCCTGACAGCCCATTTTTCCAGATACCGTAATCCGGGAGTGGTTTTACGTGTATCTAAAACTTTTACACCGGTGCCATCTAAAATATCAACTATCTGGCGTGTTTTTGTGGCAATGCCACTCATGCGCTGCATACAGTTAAGTACCAGCCGCTCTGCTTTTAAAATATTTTGAGCGTCGCCTTCAACTTCAAATGCAACATCTTTTGGTTTAACTTTAGCGCCATCACTTAAAAAAGTGGTTACTTTAAGCGAGGCATCTACAATATGAAATATTTCTAAAGCCAGTTCAACACCTGCAAGGATACCTTCGTCTTTAATTAAAAGTTTGGCATTGCCTTTTGTGCCTCCAGGAATAGTTGCGAGTGAGGTATGGTCACCATCGCCTACATCTTCGCTAAGAGAGTTTAAAATAAATTGATCAATAAGTGATTTGTCCAAACCAGTTTGAGTTTTTGAAGCCCAAAAGTAAGGATTTTCATTGAGTCCATAGTCCATAGACGATGGACCATGGTTTTATTTTGATCATTATATGAATAAAATAATTAATGGAGATATCTATTCGGCTATCGACTATGGCCTATTGACCATGGACCAAAAACTACTTCACCTTCTCGGTTTCTATGCGGAGCTCGATTAATGTTTGGACACCATTGGTTTCTTTTAACGTGTAGGCTACCCGGAACGGGCCTTTATCGGTAGTAAGGATAAGCACGCCAAAAAGGTAATTTGGGTTTGAATTTACCTTATGCAGCATTTTAAAAGCTGATGGCTTATTTTGGCTAAAGAATTTATCTAATATAAGCCCGGCCTGAACTTTTGAATAAACATTTTCTTCGTCCTGTATGGTGATCTCAACGCTGGGGGCAAATATTTTTGAAAGCTCGCGGGTATTTCCCTGCTTTATTAATTCGGCAACCTTATCTATAGGGTCTGCTATGATGGCAGGAACCATATATGATATAATAAGCAACGGCAGATAAAACAGTTTCATAATATTATTAGACAACTATAAAAAATGAACGTTACAATATAAGACGATTGAGTTGGATTAAGGTTTTAATGGAGGGGTATTAATTGACAAAATATCAACTACTCAGTAAATCAACTTAATCAAGAATAAATTTATCTTATTACAACGTTGCCTTTATATTTGCATTGTGGAAAAACAAAAAAAAATTGCATTAATTATCCTTGATGGCTGGGGTTACGGCCGAAACGACGCATCGAACGCTATACTTGCAGCCAATACACCATTTTTCGATTCATTATTAAAACAATATCCCCATTCAAAGCTGGAAGCTTCGGGTACTGCTGTTGGCCTGCCTGCAGGGCAAATGGGCAACTCGGAAGTGGGACACATGAATTTGGGCGCCGGCAGGGTTGTTTACCAGGAACTTGGCCGTATACATAAAGCGGTTGAAGATAATGAACTGCCCACGAATGCAGTTTTAAAAGAAGCCTTTGAATACGCTAAACAAAATAATAAGAATGTACACTTTATCGGGCTTGTTTCTGATGGTGGTGTTCATTCGCATATTAAACATGTAAAAGGTTTATGCGATGCTGCGGCTGTTTACAATTTAGACAAGGTATTTATACATGCATTTCTGGATGGCCGGGACACAGACCCAAAATCTGGCATTAATTTTATAACCGATCTTGAAGATTATATAAAGGGTTCTAACGTAAAAATAGCATCGGCTATTGGCAGGTATTATGCTATGGATAGGGATAACCGTTGGGAAAGGTTAAACTTGCTTACGATTTGATGGTTAACGGTACCGGGCAGCCAACGCAGGATGTTATTCAGTCAATTAAAGAATCGTATCTGCAGGATGTTACCGACGAATTTATTAAACCAATTGTAAAGGTTGATGCCAACGGGCAACCATTAACAGTGATTAAAGAGGGCGATGTAGTGATCTGTTTTAATTTCAGGACCGATAGAGGACGTGAAATTACTGTATCGCTAACCCAAAAAGCTTTCCCTGAATATAATATGCATCCACTGGATCTGCATTATATTACAATGACCCCTTATGATGAAACATTTAAAAGTGTGAAGGTGGTGTTTAATAAAGAAGACCTGACAAAAACGTTAGGCGAGGTTTTACAGGATGCAGGTAAAAACCAGATCCGTATTGCTGAAACAGAAAAATATCCACATGTTACCTTTTTCTTCTCAGGTGGCCGCGAAAAGGAATTTAATAACGAAAAACGTTTACTGGTTCCATCGCCTAAAGTAGCAACCTACGATCTGCAACCAGAAATGAGCGCAGAGGGAATACGTGACGCAATCATCCCTGAATTGAAAAGCAGGTGGGCCGATTTTATTGTGCTAAACTTTGCCAATACCGATATGGTTGGTCACACTGGTGTATTTAGTGCCGTTGTTAAAGCTGCAGAAACAGCCGACAGATGTACAAAAGATGTTGTGGAGGCAGGTATTGCAAACGGATATTCGTTTATAATAATTGCTGACCACGGCAATGCTGACTATATGATAAATGATGATGGGTCGCCAAACACAGCCCACACCACAAACCTGGTACCATGTATTGTTATTGATGACGATGTTAAGCAGGTTAAGGATGGTAAGCTGGGTGATATTGCACCAACTATATTAAAAATATTAGGCGTAGCAATTCCCGAAAAAATGAGTGGTAATGTATTGGTTTAAATTGAGGGTTTGGGTAGCAGCTTTAATGCTGATAGCCTATTGGTCGGCCTGTAAACCTGATTCAAAAGAAGCAGGTACGGGGCTAAAATATTTTAATGTTAAAGAATATTTTACTGCCAATGCTGCGCGATTGCAAAAACTGAACAAACCTGTTTTAAAAACGGTTACACATAACGGAGTTACTGAAACCAAGACTGTAAAAATTGAAAACTGGGGGCAGGAGCTTGATCTTTTCATAGGAGCAGATATAAACAAGCCTGCCTGGAAAAACAGTTATACAGTAATTGATAATAATGATGGCCTATTGTATAAGGCTAAGGACCCGGAGCTTAAAGTGCGTGAAATACTGATTAAAAAAGAGGGGCAGAAAATTAAGTGGATCCTGATATTTACCCACACTAAAAATATATTATATCAAACTACAGAAAAATTAAGCTATTACCCGGACTCGTTATATATTATTGAAAAGGGGCAGACAGTAAAGTTGATGGGTAGTAACCACTATATAATAAAGGGGGTGATTGCCAACTAATTACGGAATTCTGAAAATTTGATCAGAATAATTAATTATGATGAGCGGTAGCCTCGTCTAACTTTTGCTTTGATATATCTATTAAAGCGGCTATATCGGTTCTTTCAGGATTGCTTGATAGAATCTTTTCAAGATCGGAGATGGAAGCTTTTAATGCACTAATACCGCGGGCTTTATCAAAGAAACGACCTGTTGCCTGCAATTTGAATAAACCATACTCTCTGTAAGCAATACCGCGTGTTTGGTAGTAATTATTATTTATATCATTTGGATCGATGGATATCGCTTTGGTAAGGTCGAATATCACCCCTAATAAATATTTTTCTTTATCTGCTGTTGAAAGCTGGTTGTCCTTACCCAGGTAGCTTTTTGCCCTTGCCCTATAATAGTAAGCCCTTGCATCAGTAGGTTTTATCGAAAGCTCTTTGGTATATGCTGCTATTGACTTTTTATAGTTTTCGCTGTGATAATAGGAATAACCCAGCATCCATAAAGCATTAGCGTTGGTTGAATCAACTAAACAAGCCTTTTCTAATTGCGCTACGGCAACCTTGAAATTGCCATCCATTAAAGCCTGCTGCCCCAACTTTACATAAGCGTTTTGTGCAGATGCATTTTCGAGAGAGGAAATGACCAGGAAGGAAATGATAACAGAAATCTTCATCAAGGGCTTATATGTGTTTACCAAAACCGTATACAATAAACTTCATTTACATGAAATTATTATGCCAACAACATTTTTTTGTAGAAGTATTTTTAATAAAATATCAAATCAGATGCGATGATATGACTTTTTTTCATCTTTATCAAGAATTTTTATTTTTTTAAATGATGGCTGAAAATATATAATTGGCATGTAATCAATTGATTATAACGAAACCGGGACTGTTGCCGAATATTAGCTGATCTTGGCATAGGACTTGAAACATAGTATTGATACAGGAATAACTGCAATTTAACCTGTATAAATAATACCTGTATCTTTACAGGCTGACAATATGACGTTTTTTATAAAACATAAAAGGTAGTTGATGAGTTTCGATCCATTTGATTTTAAAAGTGCTTTACCAGTAATAAACGAAGATTCTGAATTTTTTCCGCTGATGTCTACTGAAGATGAGGAGGAAATGAATAATGAAGCTTTGCCAGATATTTTGGCTATACTGCCTTTGCGCAATACGGTATTATTTCCGGGGGTAGTTATTCCCATTACTGTTGGCCGCGATAAATCTATAAAGCTGATCCGTGATGCAAACAAGGGCAACCGCATGATCGGGGTAGTTTCTCAACAAGATGTGGGGATTGAAGACCCTTCATTTTCCCAGTTAAACAAAATCGGTACCATTGCGCTAATTGTTAAGATGCTGCAAATGCCCGATGGCAATACAACCGTTATATTGCAGGGTAAAAAGCGCTTTGTTTTAAAAGACGAAGTACAAAGCGTTCCTTATATAAAAGCTACGATTGAGCCTTTTAAAGAGGTAAAACATAAAGAGGATAAAGAGTTTAAAGCCATGGTGTCGTCCATTAAGGATATGGCCATGAGCATTATTCAACTTTCCCCAAATATTCCAAGCGAAGCAGGGATTGCCATACGCAATATTGAGAGCACTTCATTTTTGATCAACTTTATTTCATCGAACATGAATGCTGATATGCTGGCCAAGCAGCAACTATTGGAAGAGCCTAATCTTCGCACCAGGGCCAACCTGGTATTGGAGCATTTAACCTTAGATCTGCAAATGCTGGAATTGAAAAACCAGATCCAAAGCAAGGTGCGCGTGGACCTGGATAAACAGCAACGCGATTACTTTTTGAATCAGCAGCTAAAGACCATTCAGGAAGAACTTGGTGGTAATTCGCCTGACCTGGAAATAGATAGCCTGAAGGCAAGAGCTATAAAAAAGAAATGGGGAAAAGAGGTTAAAGATCATTTTAATAAAGAAATGGAAAAACTGGTGCGCACTAATCCTGCTGCTGCTGATTATTCCGTTCAAATAAATTATCTCGAATTATTGCTCGATCTGCCCTGGAACGAGTTTACCAAAGACAATTTTGACCTTAAACGTGCCCAAAAGGTTTTAGATAAAGATCATTTCGGGCTTGATAAAGTAAAGCAACGTATTATTGAATACCTGGCTGTGCTTAAGTTAAAGCATGATATGAAGGCTCCGATACTTTGCCTGGTTGGCCCCCCGGGAGTAGGTAAAACATCTTTAGGCAAATCAATTGCCAAGGCTTTGGGTCGCAAATATGTCCGTATGGCATTAGGAGGCATCCGCGATGAAGCCGAAATAAGAGGGCATAGAAAAACTTATATCGGTGCAATGCCTGGTCGCATTATTCAATCAGTAAAAAAAGCAGGCGCGGCAAACCCTGTATTTATACTGGACGAGATTGATAAGGTGGGTAATGACTTTAGAGGAGACCCGTCATCGGCATTGTTAGAGGTGCTTGACCCTGAACAGAACAGTACTTTTTATGATCATTATGTAGAAATGGATTTCGACCTGTCGAACGTGATGTTCATCGCGACAGCAAATTCATTGAGTAGTGTACAGCCGGCTTTGCTGGACCGTATGGAGATTATAGAAGTAAATGGTTATACTATTGAAGAAAAGGTTGAAATAGCTAAGCAACACCTTGTACCCAAACAACGTGATGCACACGGGTTAAAGGCAAAGGATGTAGTTGTAAAACCTGATATAATAGAAAAAATTATTGTTGATTATACTCGTGAGTCGGGAGTACGTTCACTGGAGAAAAAGATAGGCTCACTGGTGCGTGGCGTAGCAAAAAATATTGCCATGGAAGAACCCTATAACCCTACTGTAAATAAAAAAGAGGTAGAGAAAATATTAGGAGCGCCCATATTTGATAAAGACCTATATGAAGGCAATGACGTGGCTGGTGTTGTTACCGGGCTCGCATGGACATCTGTAGGTGGAGATATATTGTTTATTGAAGCCAGCTTAAGCCCCGGTAAAGGCAAATTGACGCTAACAGGCAGCCTTGGCGACGTAATGAAGGAGTCTGTAATTATAGCGCTTGCTTATTTACGAGCACATGCCTCATATTTTGACATAGACCCAAGGGTTTTTGACCTTTGGGACCTGCATGTGCATGTTCCGGCTGGGGCTACGCCAAAAGATGGCCCTTCGGCAGGTATAACTATGCTAACAGCATTAACATCAGCCTTTACGCAACGTAAAGTTAAACCTAACCTGGCTATGACAGGCGAAATAACCCTACGAGGCCGGGTTTTAGCTGTAGGCGGTATAAAGGAGAAGATACTTGCTGCAAAACGGGCGAACATAACCGAAATAATTTTGTGCGCTTCGAATAAAAAGGACATAATGGAAATTAAGGAAGATTATATAAAAGACCTTAAATTTAATTATGTTACCCAAATGCGCGAGGTAATTGACCTTGCCCTTTTAAACGAAAAGGTAACTAATCCTCTTGATCTTACAGTTAAGGAAGATGCTGCGCCTGCAGTAGTTTAACCTTAGTTCTGCTCAATTTATTATTAAAGATCTGACAACTTTTGGAAAGCTGTCAGATCTTACTTTACCCGCCTAAGCGAATCACTGAAACCTTTTTAACTATATCAGCGTATTACGCACTATCATAATAAAGTAATTATGGTAATAGTTAACAATCCAAAATCTAAAAAAAGTGAAGAAAACTTTTACATTAAAAGCTATTTTTTTGTTCATCCTTATCACATCTTGTTTTAATCTGAAAGCACAGAACCTTGAAGAAAATCCTATTAAACGGGATTCGACTATTGTTGAACTTACCAAGCCAAAAACTGTATTTCTTGAAGTTGGGGGGCCAGGACTTGCCCTTACTGTGAATTATGACACACGTTTTGGCGACTCGCGTGATAAATGGGGATACAGGGTAGGAGCAGGCTACTATAATACCGGCTCAAACTGGGTTGCCTCTGTTCCGTTACAAATAAACTATTTATATGGAGGGCATAAGGCTGGTGGCAGCAGTTTCCTGGAGCTTGGCGCAGGTACTACGTTTGTACGCTCGCACGGAACACCAAATGGGACATATTTTGAATTTGATAATATAACCGGCTTTATTGCAACCGGAACTTTAGGTTACCGCTTTCAGCAGGATAATGGCGGTATAAATTTCAGGATTGAATTTACCCCGATTGTATATGATGATGGCCTTATAGCTGCCGGTGGTGTAAGTATTGGCTATACCTTTTAATATAACCCGATTAAATAAAAATATTTTAAAAGCCTCCCGATATATCGTGGGGCTTTTACTATTTTAGACGGTTAAATCCAAAAACCCGGATGAAAATTAAACTATTGACCTTGTTTGCCGGCCTTTTTTGTGCCGTAAATGTATTTGCACAAACCCACAGTAACGAAATTGGTATACAAACCGATAATGATTCCTATCTTTTGCAAGGATCGGACCGGTATTATACAGACGGCATTTTTATTTACTACAGGCATGCTTTAAACGTAAAAAACACCGATAATACTGAATTGATAAATAAAGTACTGGGTTTTGAAGCCGGGCAAAAAATATTTAATCCACAATCAGGTTATGTGCCAAGCCCGCAGTATGTTGACAGGCCTTTTGCCGGGTATTTATATGTTGGCTCGACCCTGAATTTTTTATATAAAAACGAGAGTAACCTTAAACTTGGTGCTCAATTGGGTGTTGTAGGCCCGGCTGCCGACGGAAAGGAAGTGCAGACATTTGTACATAAAAACTTCGGATTTTATACACCGGGAGGATGGCAATATCAAATTGAGAACGAAGCAGAGCTAAACCTTTCGGCAGAATACAACAGGCTAATAACGAGAGCATCTTGGATAGATGTTTCGTTAGCAAGTTACCTGAATTTGGGTAATGGCTTTAGCGGATTGGGTTTTGGGCCATTGGTACGGTTAGGATCATTCAACCAGTTATTTAATTCGGTAAGTACACAAAGCACGGCTATTAAAAATCAGACCATAACCCCACTTCATCCGCAGGAAATATTTTTTTATTATAAACCACAGTTCAATTATGTGGCTTATGATGCTACCATACAAGGTGGATTATTTGATAAACATGATAACCCAAACAGCCAGGAAATAACCCAGGATAAGGAACCTTTTGTTTTTAGTCAGCAATTTGGCGTTGCTTTTACGAGCAAGCGTTTTGTTATTGATGCTGCAGCAATATTTCACACTAAAGATGTTAAAGAGATGCTACAATCGCATCAGTGGGGAAGTGTGACGGCGTTATATAGGTTTAAGTAGTTTGATATTAGTCCATGGTCGATAGTCCATGGACCATAGAAAAACCAGGTGATTTGCTATGGTCCATCGTCTATGGACTATCGACTTCAATCACTTTCACCAAAACTCTTTTTCCGGTTTTCTTTTTTAGCGGAGGTTATTTTTTTTGCTGCAAGACGGGCGACTTTGGCAGCTTTGCTTACGCGGCTTGCTTTGCGGGCCTTTGGTTTATGCAGCGCTTTGGTCAATAATACGGTAAGCCTTTCAATTGCTTTTTCTTTATTTAAATACTGACTGCGTTCTTCATCACAAATTACCTGGACTAAACCATCTTTGTTTAAACGTGCCTGCAGCTTTTCGTTCAACAACTGTTTTTCTTCATCGGTAAACAGCAATGAGTTATCTACGGAAAACAATAATTCGACCTTACTGGATACCTTATTGACGTTTTGACCACCTTTACCTCCGCTGCGCGATGTTTTGTAAGTAGTTTCTTTCTGGAGGTCGGCCTTTGTAAAATTCATGGACAAAAGTAGTGAAAGTTTGTAGTTGAGTTGTAGGCGGTTTGCAGCAAGAGTAATAAAAACTGCTCACTACTAACTGCAAACTGTCAACTTTTTCCTACTTTAGTTGCCCATGAGTAACAACATTGTAGTTGCCATAGATGGCTATTCTTCGTGTGGAAAAAGCACTTTGGCTAAAGCATTAGCGAAAAAGCTTCACTTTATTTACGTAGATAGCGGCGCAATGTACCGTGCAGTAGCCTTATATTTTTTAAGAAATAACATCAACCTTACCAATCACGAACAAATTGCTGAAGCCCTTAAAAACATTCATTTAAACTTTCATGCACGCGACTATGAAACGCATATTACCTTAAATGATGAAGAGGTATCGGCTGAGATTAGGCAAATGCCTGTATCGGAAAGCGTGAGTGCTGTATCGGCAATACGCGAAGTGCGGCACGAAATGGTGAAACAACAGCAGCGTATGGGAAGATCGAAAAATATTGTAATGGATGGCCGGGACATTGGTACAGCAGTTTTTCCGGATGCTACTATTAAAATTTTTATGACCGCTGATCCCAAAATCAGAGCTGAAAGAAGATACAAAGAACTTTTGCCAAATAATCCTGATATAACGTTAGAAGAAGTTTTTGATAGCCTTGCCCACAGAGATTACCAGGATACCACACGTGCCGAGAGTCCGCTGGTAAGAGCCGAAGACGCCATAATATTAGATAATACGGACCTGACTCCAGATGAACAATTGCTTTTTGCTTTAAGCAAAGTTGAACCGTTTCTTTAAGATTTCGGATTTCGGATGTTCGATTTCGTAATTATTGATTTAAGAGATGCTTGTCGGATCGTTGATCGGTGAGATCAAAAAATAATCAGTGAAATCATTCCATAGTAAACTTCACAGCACTTACTCCGAACCTGTTTAAAAAATCAACGCCTTCATCGCTGCCTATGCCTTTATATGCAGCATACGATTTATCGAAAAACACTTTTTTTACCCCAGCAGAGAAGATAAGCCGTGCACAAGGCAAGCATGGCGACAGGGTAGTATATAATGTTGCGCCTTCGAGGTTAGCGCCGTTTTTTACAGCATATAGTATGGCGTTTTCTTCAGCATGTAATGCGAGTGAACAGCTTCCTTTTGAATCGCGCGGGCAACCGTTTTCTGGCCATTCTTCATCACAGTTATGGGTGCCTGCAGGAGGACCGTTATAGCCGATGGAGATGATACGGGTATCCTTGGTTAAAACAGCACCAACCTGGGCTTTAACGCAATGTGAGCGTTTAGCCAGATCTGTTGCCAGGTTCATGAAAATTTGATCGAATGTTAGTTTACTCATAAGTGATTAGAGGTTAGAGATCAGAGGGTAGAAAAAATCGACTAATCTCTGATCTCTAACCTCTAATCACTAAATATTAATGTCCGCCAGAGGCTTCCATATTATCAATATCGATACCTTGTTTTTTAAGGACAGAACCTGCTTTCCAGGCAAAGAACGCAAGGTAAGCA
>JABDFZ010000069.1 GCA_013286325.1 Bacteroidota bacterium
TGTCGCGCCAATATATGCCGCCCTGTTTAACTGTTATTACAGATGCCCGCAAAAATATCCAGGCAGTAAAGAAACCGGAAAAAGGGATCATGAAGGCATACCACCATTTATTAGGCGGAACGGCAATCATATAGGTAATATGGCAAAGTAACATTGCAGAAGCCATTAAACGAATTGCCGTGGTGCCGAAAATAAACATTACGGGCATTGGCAGTGCAATAGATATGAGGATGAATAAAACATTTGCAAAAGCAATAGTGAGTTTATAATTAGCAGTTGCGAATGAATTTTTTAAGATACCGTTCCCAAAGTCCTTCAAGTCTTTATACCACTCTAAACAGATATATCCTTTGGCGGCCAATACATCCTGTCTTAGTTGTGCCGATTTAATCTTCATACCTAACTGAAGATCATCATCAGGTCTTAGTTTTATTTTGGCGTGCGTACCTATCTTTTCATAAGCGCTGCGCCTAACCAGGTTAAATGCGCCAATGCCTGCTGATGATTTAGATTTTGGATTTTTTGCGTCCCAAGGTTTCATGTGCATCATCAGCATTATGCAAAATGTTGCGAACACACTGTTTAAAAGTGTTGATCTTGATACCATTTCGGGAATGATGGTCAGGTGATCTAATTGATTGTTTACTGCATATCCCAGAGCGCGGTTGATAGCATCAGGGTGAAATACGATATCGGCATCAGTAAAAAGCAGCCATTCTTCAGTACTGTTCAGATACCCCTGATATAATGCATTATTTTTGCCAAGCCACCCTTCGGGCAATACATTAAGGGTTACTACATTAAGTTGTGGATATCTCAGTTTAAAGCCTGTTAATATTTCAGTGGTGCTGTCTGTCGACCGATCGTTGATAATAATGATGCGGCAGTTTTGGTAGTTTATATGGCAGATACTTTGCAGGGCTTTTTCAAGGTCTTCTTCCTCGTTGCGTACCGCAATTATTATTGCCAGCGATGGCTGTTCTTCAATAAGTGGCTGCCTGCTTAACTGCTTTATTTTTTTGTACCCTATGAGTAAATAAAAGTTGAGGGATATGGTTATAACACAAATTGCCAGGCTGCAATAAAAAAATACCATTGCGATTAGATTTTGGGTAAAACTAATGAATATGATTTGTTTATTAGGATAGTTGTCAAATGGAAACACAAAACAATCTTCCGCAAATTACATTAGGTTTATATTAAACTATTAATTTACCGGCATGAATACATCACCATCATTAAAAGGACAATCAGCCTTAGTTACAGGGGCCGATAGCGGTATTGGCAAAGGCGTTGCTATAGCACTTGCACAAGCAGGAGCGAGCGTAGTAATAAACTATGCACATAATCACGATGCGGCCGATGAAACAGTAAATGAAATAAAAGCATCGGGAGGTATCGCATTTGCTTTCCAGGCAGATGTTAGCCATGAAGGAGAAGTACAAGCCATGTTTGCCGAAATGTTTAAGCAATACGGTACTATTGATATACTGGTAAACAACGCAGGCCTGCAAAAAGATTCGAAATTTGTTGATATGACGCTCGATCAATGGAATACCGTAATTGGTATTAACCTTACCGGTCAGTTCTTGTGTTCGCGTGAGGCGGCAAAAGAGTTTATCCGCAGGGGGGTGGTTGAGGACAGGAGCAGGGCGGCAGGTAAAATTATCTGCATGAGTAGTGTTCACGAAGTTATTCCATGGGCTGGCCATGTAAATTATGCCGCAAGTAAAGGTGGGATCAGCATGTTCATGAAAAGCATAGCGCAGGAACTAGCCCCACATAAGATCAGGGTGGTAGGTATAGGCCCGGGTGCTATACAAACTCCAATAAACAAATCTGCATGGGATACACCTGAGGCTTTAGATAAATTATTAACCCTGATACCATACAACCGCATTGGCAAACCCGAAGATATTGGTAAGCTAGCCGCATGGCTCGCATCCGACGACGCCGACTATATTACCGGCACTACCATATTTATGGATGGCGGCATGACCTTATATCCTGGATTTGCGGATAATGGATGAAGTTTGGTTAATGGTTGATTTAGTTAGATTAAGTTGATTTAGTTAAAATCGAGATATATTGCTTTCTAAATGGTCACTCAAAATAAACAGTTATTTTGGTAATTTCTAACCTATCAACTTAATCTAACTAAATCCAACTCAATCAACATAAAATTCACGTTAACTCTATGTAAAAAAGCCATTACAATAAAACGGATGGCTTTTTTTGTGCTTTTTCGCATTGACATATTGTAAAAAATACACTAAGTAAGTTATTAAAATTTTAATTTATCACCAAAAAAGTCTTACAATTATCAAATATTCATAAAAATTCAATTTTATAGCTATAAATGGTAATATTAAGTTATTTTTGTTGCGGATTTAAAATTTAAAATAACATGAAAAAGATATTTTTAACTATTGCAACTGCTGCTTTGTTCAGCGTTAGCGTATTTGCTGCCGATGGTGGTAAAAAAGATGGTGGTGCTACAGCTTCGTATGCTGTACAACAGGCGTTTGCTTCTGAATTTGCAAATGCAACCAATGCTGTTTGGACAGTAACAAAAAATTGCCAGAAAGTTGATTTCGTTTCTGATGGCACTAAGAAAACTGCTTTCTATAGCTTATCAGGTGACTTTTTAGGTACTACTCAGTATATCTCTTACAAAGCTATCCCGGCTAAATCACAAAATCAAATTGCTGCCAACTACAAAGGTTACACAGCAGGTGATGTTATTGTTTACCAGGCTAATGAAGCTTTAAACAGAGACATCGAACCAACTTCGTACTTTGTTGACCTTAAAAACGCTGATCATGAAATATTGGTAAGGGTTGCAAACTCAGGAAACGTTGAGTTTTTTAAACAAGTAAAATAACTACCGAAATAACAATTGTTTAAGCCTCCCCGATGTATCGGGGAGGCTTTTTTTATGTTACAAGTTTACTTAACAGATGCTCAGCTATTACAGTCCCTATAACTAAAAAACGCTCTGAATTGCATAAAAAAGCATTTTTTGAAAACAACTTGCCGATATAAACCTTTAATAAATAAAATTCGTGTAAATTAAATTGGTGTCATTCCAATTAATTCGCGCGACTCAAGTTTATTAAATTTCATATGTCAAAAACAATAATTGTTTCGAACAGGCTGCCGGTAAAAATTTCAAAAACAGATAAGGAATATACTTTATCTTTAAGTGAAGGCGGTTTAGCCACAGGTTTGGGATCGATTTATAAAAAAGGTAATAACAAATGGATAGGGTGGCCGGGAGTGGAGGTTACGGAAGAAAAAGACAGGCATACCATCACCCATCAGTTAGCAGATTCGAGTTTAATACCTGTATTTCTTGATCAGGAAGAGATCAATCAGTATTATGAAGGCTTTAGCAACGATGTTTTATGGCCAATATTCCATTATTATACGTCTACATACGCAGTTTACAAACAATCGAACTGGGATTATTATAATACGGTAAATCAAAAATTCAGAGATGCTATATTAGCAATTGCCGAACCTGGCGACATTATATGGATTCACGACTATCAATTACTGCTTTTACCTCAATTGGTACGAAAAGAATTGCCCGATATCTCTATCGGCTTTTTCCAGCACATTCCATTCCCATCAAACGAAATGTTCAGGCTAATACCCTGGCGGTATGAGTTACTCGAAGGGATGCTTGGCGCCGACTTAATCGGCTTTCATACATTTGACGACGTAAGGCATTTTTTAGGCGCAGCAACGCGCATTTTACCTGTAAGCTCATCGGCGAATGTCATAACATACGGCGACCGGTCGGTTGTGATTGAATCGTTCCCGATGGGGATTGATGAAAAAAAGTATTCGTCATTGCCATTGGAAAAAGGGGTGATTGAACAAATATCCTTAATAAAAGAAAGTTTTAAAAGTACCAAACTTATACTCTCAATAGACAGGCTTGATTATAGTAAGGGTATATTGCAGCGCTTGCAGGCTTTTGAACAATTATTGCAAATGTACCCTGAATATTGCGAAAAGGTAACCATGTACATGATTGTAGTTCCTTCAAGGGATACAGTGCCGCAATATGCTCATCTGCGTGATGAGATAGATAAAAGGGTAGGTAACATCAATGCTCTGTACCGAAATATGGATTGGACGCCTATTCATTATTATTATCGTTCTTTTCCAATTGAAACTTTGTCAGCGCTATATTCTTCGGCAGATGTGTGCCTGGTTAGCCCCATGCGTGATGGCATGAACCTGGTGAGCAAAGAATATGTTGCCAGTCGCATAAATGACGATGGCGTACTGATACTAAGCGAAATGGCAGGGGCATCGAAAGAGTTAATAGATGCCCTAATAGTAAACCCTAATAACACTAAAGAAGTGTGTGATGCAATTATAACCGCCGTAAATATGCCTTTAAGCGAACAAAAAAGGCGTATGCAACAAATGCGGCAATTGGTTGCTAAATTTAATATAACCCATTGGGTAAAAATATTTATGGACAGGCTAAAGGAAGTAAAACAAATGCAGCGTTCTATGCAAACCCGGCATGTTAGCTTTGCTACCGAGCAGTCTATCATAAATCGTTACCATAAAACTAAAAAGCGGATCATATTTTTAGATTATGATGGCACGCTTGTAAATTTCAGGTCGAACATTGCAGATGCCTCACCTGACAAAGAGCTTTATACAATTATTGAAAGGCTAAGTGAAGACCCGGCGAATACACTTGTGCTGATAAGCGGGCGCAAGCACGAAAATTTAGGTGAGTGGTTTGGCGATAAAAACGTATATCTTATTGCAGAGCATGGCTCATGGTTTAAGCAGCAAAATACATCGTGGCATAAAATATCAGGGCTTTCGGACAGTTGGAAGAATGATATATACCCGGTTTTGGAAACTTATGTGGACCGTACACCCGGATCGTTTATTGAAGAAAAAACATACTCGTTAGTATGGCACTATCGTAATGCACAAGGCGGACTTGGCGAGTTACGCGCCAACGAGCTGATGAATAATTTAAAATACCTGGCAAGCGACAAAGGATTGCAGCTTTTACCCGGCGATAAAGTTCTGGAGGTAAAGAATATGGAAATTAATAAAGGTAAGGCTGCTTTATTGCTGGTCGAAAAAAACAACTACGATTTTATTATTGCCTTTGGCGACGACTATACAGATGAAGATGTGTTTAAGGCCCTGCCTGATTCAGCGCTTACCATAAAAGTAGGAGGGAATGTATCAGCTGCCAAGTTTTATCTCCGTAACCCTGCGGAAGTTAGAAAATTGCTTTTAAGTTTTTCAGAAGCTGTGCCAGTGCATTGAGGGAAAGGTAAAAGGTTAAAGCTGAAAGGCGAAGAGTAGCTTCAGCTTTGATCTTTTGATTTTCTGCTATGCTTTAACCTCTTTATTTTTTACCTTTTGCCCTTAACCTTTATCCTTTTACCTCGCCTACAAAAATATAGGTCTATCCAGCTTCATTGCAATTCTGTACGCTGCATTCATTAAACCTACATGGCTGTAAGCCTGTGGGAAATTGCCCCATTGACTACCGTCATTTTCATCAACATCCTCACTGAATAGCAACAAGTGATTTGAGTATTGCAGCAGGTTTTCAAATTCGCGCATGGCATCATCAAGTCTGCCAACGCTGGCTAAAGCTTCCACATACCAAAATGCGCATATCAGGAAAGTAGTTTTTGGTTTTCCAAAATCATCTTTATATAAATACCTGTAAAATAATCCATTAGGTGTTTTTAGCTCTTTTTCTAATGCAATCAGATGATCTTTTGCCCGCTCGGATGCGGGATCGAGATAATTCATCATGATTAGCTGCAAGGTGCTCGCATCAAGGTTTGGGCTGCCTGCCGAATTTGTATATACTTTTCTTACCGGGTCGTAACAGCTTTCAATATGTTTAGCTGCTTTCTTCTTTAATTTAATTGCCCTTTTTACCAGCTCTTCGTTATCAATCGTTCTGGCCATTTTTTCAGCCGCTGAGGCGCCTGCCCATTGGAAAAGGTTGCTATAACAATGTATGTTCGCCATATTACGGAATTCCCAGATCCCGGCATCCTTTTCATCAATAGTGCGTTCTATTTTGGTCAGCAAAAATTCTATCCACCTTACAGAATCCTTCCTTTCAGAAAAAACAAAACGATGATCAGTATATAATGGGAGCAGGGAGATCATCACCTGGCCGTAAATATCGTTCTGGATGTGCTCGTAAGCCTGGTTGCCTATGCGTACTGGCTGGTTCCCCATATAACCTTCCAAATCGTTTAATATGGCTTCTGTAAGCATCTTTTTACCGGTAATACCATAGAGGGGTTGGTAACGCTCGTTTTCATTAAAGGATATATCAGTAACATAGCTGAAATACTTCTCCATTTCCTCAAAATGACCGATGTGATTAAGCGATGTTAATACATAATAGGTATCGCGCAGCCAGCAATAACGGTAATCCCAGTTACGGCCGCTTCCGGGTGATTCGGGCAGGCTGGTTGTGCTCGCTGCAATTATAGCCCCGGTGTCTTCATACTGGTGAATTTTTAAAGCCAGTGCTGACCGGATAACAAAAGGCTGAAAATAAGTAGCTATAGATGAGTGTTTTATCCATGTACGCCAGTATTGAGTGGTTTCGCGCAAAAATCGCTCAGCAGTGCTGATTAAAGGTGCTTCGAGCGGCTCGCCATAGGTGAGCACCAGGTACTTTGACTCATTTATTACAAAGGGCTGCTCATCAAACACATAACTTACAGGTATATTGGTGGTTAAGCGCATGTTTTCATCGCCACCTAAAAATTGAATGTGGTTGCTGCCCCGGTTAACATGCAGTTTTACATTACCATAGTCAGACACGGGCTCGCATCTCACCACTACCTGTGGCGAGCCTTCCAATGGTTCAATTTTGCGGATCAGCATTAAGGGTTTATAATATCGCTGATGCTCATGATAGCGCGGGGCAAAATCGGTTATCCTGTATTTAGCCCCCTTTTTTGTGCTGATTTCAGTTATCAACACGTTGGTGTTTTCAAGATAATATTGATGTGAGGTATATTCATCAGTAGGTAAGATTGAAAATGTGCCCCCTTTATTTTTATCGAGCAAACCACCAAAAATAAAGGTGCTGTCAAAACGTGGCCAGCAAAGCCAGTCGATATTCGTATTTTTATTTACATGTGCTAAAAAAGCGCAATTTCCAATTATCCCGGTTTGATAGGTATGTCGTTCCATTTATCCGTTTTAATATAGTTGAACAACATTCCGGCGATAATGTTGGGTTTTATTTAAATCAACCAATCGGTTTTATAATAATCAACTAAATCTATATGATTGATAGATTATTTTTTAAAATCGCTATTGATTAAACAAACAATCGCCTAACTTAGTATATTATTTAAAACACATAAATTACAACACTATGAGTTTACGGTTAGGAGATTTAGCTCCAAATTTTAAAGCAAATACTTCGGAAGGAGAAATTGATTTTTATGAATACCTGGGCGACAGCTGGGGAGTGCTTTTTTCGCACCCGGCGGACTATACACCAGTTTGTACTACCGAATTGGGTAAAACAGCCTCGTTAAAAAGCGAATTTGACAAACGCAACGTTAAAGTGGTTGCCCTGAGTGTTGATTCGGTTGAATCGCACAAAGGATGGATTAAGGATATTAATGAAACACAGAATGTTGAAGTGAATTTCCCGATAATAGGGGATGAGAACCGTGAAATTGCATTGGCTTATGACATGATTCACCCCAATGCATCATTAACAGCTACAGTACGCTCGTTATTTATTATAGCTCCTGATAAAACTATCAAGCTGATTATTACTTACCCTGCATCAACCGGCCGTAATTTCCAGGAAATATTAAGAGTGATTGATTCGCTACAGCTAACAGCAAATTACAGCGTTGCAACACCTGCCGACTGGAAAGACGGTGAACAGGTGGTAGTAGTGCCTGCAATTAAAACAGAAGACATCCCTGCCAAATTTCCGAAAGGTTTTGTACAGGTAAAACCCTATTTACGATTAACGCCACAACCTAATAAATAATTTTATTTGGTTATTAATATATTTTATATATTTGAACAGATGGTTTTTCTGTATCCTTCTGATTATAAATACCATTTTATTCAGTTTGGGTCTGGTTTTTTAATTTTTAACACAATTTTTTTATACAACAATTATAATATTTATGAAAACTGGAAAAGTAAAATGGTTTAACACACAAAAAGGTTATGGTTTTATTGTTACCGACGATGGTAAAGATCTTTTTGTACACTTCAAAGATGTACAAGGCGGCGTAAACGCCATTAAAGATAACGATAGCGTTACTTATGAAGTGGAAGAAGGCAGAAAAGGATTACAGGCAGTAAATGTAAAAAAAGCATAATTAAGAAACTTTTGTATTTAAAGACCTCTGCGCCCCAGGGGTTTTTTTGTGTTATAATTTTTAAAGTATTATTAATAATTCTGTTATTTTAGCCTGCCAATTATCCTGATTAATATGACCGACGCCCTTTCAGCCAAAGCAAAAAGAAATGTTATTTTCCTGGTACTTGTAGCATCCCTTGGCTACTTTGTTGATATATATGACCTGCTCACCTTCTCAATAGTAAGAAAAGCAAGTTTGCTTGATATTGGAGTTAAACCCGCTGATGTGCTTCCGCAAGGCATACATATTATTAACTGGCAAATGTTTGGCTTATTACTTGGTGGGATTTTATGGGGTGTAATAGGTGATAAACTGGGGCGTATAAAAGTACTTTTCGGTTCTATTTTACTTTATTCAATTGCGAATTTTGCCAATGGCTTTGTTCATGATGTAACTACCTATACCATAATCCGTTTTATTGCAGGTGTTGGGCTTGCAGGAGAACTCGGGGCAGGTATTACGCTTGTAACTGAAACCATGAGCAAAGAAAAAAGGGGTTACGGTACCATGATCGTTTCTGCAATTGGGCTTTTTGGTGCCGCTGCTGCCGTTATGGTATCAAAATATGGCTGGCGCGATGCTTACTTTGTAGGAGGCGGTTTAGGTATTGTTCTGCTTTTACTTCGTTTGGGAACTTTTGAATCTGGAATGTTTAAAAACATTGAGCAAACCAAAGTTTCAAAAGGCAATTTTTTTATGCTCTTTACCGATCTTCGCCGTTTTGGGAAGTATTTAGCCTGTATTTTAATAGGAGCCCCGCTATGGTATGTGATTGGCGTACTGGTTACCTTATCGCCTGAATTTGGTAAAGCATTAGGTGCTAAAGATGTTTTAAATGCAGGTAACGGTGTTTTGTACACATATATTGGTATTGCAATAGGCGGCATATTTGCGGGTTTACTATCACAGGCAACCAAATCGCGTAAGCTAACCATGTTTATTTTCCTGATCTTATCAGCAATAAGCACAGTGGTTTATTTAAATGCAAAAGGGATTACCAGCGAGCAATTTATGTGGATCTGCTTTTTTATGGGTGGTGCCGTAGGTTACTGGACAATTTTCATAACAATTGCTGCAGAGCAGTTTGGTACAAATATCCGTTCGACAGTTGCTACAACTGTACCAAATTTTGTGCGAGGGTCGCTTATTATTATCAATTGGGGTTTTACCGGATTATTAGCACATTACGGAATGATAACCAGCGGTTATATTATGATGGCTATACTCACAATAATTGCACTATTCTCATTAAGTCAGCTTAAAGAAACCTTTAGTAAAGACCTTGATTATGTTGAAGTTTCGTAGAGACACAATACTTTGTGTCTCTGTATAATTTGGAGATAATATATCAGGGGACAAAAATGCATCTCTACAGGATTTAATTTAATGCGTTACCTTTGCCACATGATAAGCAAGGAACAGATAGCTGCCGATTACCAGCAAATACAGGATGAAATTTGTGCTGCTCTTGAATTAACCGATGGCCTTTCGCGTTTTGAGGAAGAAAAGTGGGAGCGGGAAGGTGGTGGCGGGGGTCGTACCAGGATCATTCAAAACGGTAATATTTTCGAAAAGGGAGGGGTAAATTTTTCTGCTGTACATGGTGAACTGCCGCATACCATGAAAAAAGCCCTGAATGTTGAGCAGGATGATTTTTTTGCTACCGGGGTTTCTATCGTTATTCACCCCAATCACCCGCTGGTGCCAATCATCCACATGAATATCCGTTATTTTGAGATGCCATCCTCTATTAACTCAAAAAGCGGCCCTATACGCTGGTTTGGCGGGGGGGATAGACCTCACGCCTCATTATGTTATTGATGAAGATGCCAGGTATTTTCATGCTTATTTAAAATCTGTTTGCGATAAGTTTAATCACGATTTTTATCATCGCTTTAAAACCTGGGCCGATGATTACTTTTTTATTAAGCACCGCAATGAAACCCGTGGAATAGGGGGGATCTTTTACGATAGGTTAACAGCCAATGATGATTTGACCTGGGAAGCTATATTTGAGTTCTCAAAAACACTCGGGCGTTCGTTCATCCCGATTTATACCGAACTTGTGAAACGCAACCGGGATAAGGAGTTTACAGAACAACAGCAACTATGGCAATACCAGCGCCGCAGCCGTTACACCGAATTTAACCTGGTTTATGATGCAGGAACCAAATTCGGGCTGGAAACCAATGGGCGGATAGAATCTATATTAATGAGCCTCCCGCCAACAGCCAAATGGGTGTATAATTATCACCCCGAAGCAGGAAGCGAAGAAGAAAAGACCTTATCTTTATTAAAAAAGGGGATAAATTGGGCATGATAAAAAAAATATTCAGGCTGAATGCATTCATTGCTTTAGGCTACACAATATTTTTTGTTTTACTTTCTATATTGCTTAGTAATATTGGCAGAGGAATTCTATTAGGACTTATATACCCTATAGTGGCTGGTATACATTTTGTAATAATGGGTATACTAATGACTATAAATCATTTTCAATTATCAATTGATAAAAGGAACGGTTATATGGCCTCGTTTTTCTTTATCTGGGTGCTGTTAATACTTGTAAAAATTAGTGAGTTTTATTTAATATGAGTAAACTAAATAGATATTTGATTGCTGCCTTAACAATAGCACTGGTAACATCTTTTAAAAATGTAAGCACCTTTAATGGTACTTGGGAATACGCGGGTGATGTATTTAATGGCAAGACCGAAGGTGCACCAACTGAATATACATTGCAAAGAAAATACTCGGCAAAAAGCTATGAATCTTTTTTGCTTGAAAAAGGTGAAAAACCTGAAAAATATGAAGCCGGTGATTATAAACTCAATGCCGATACCTGTACTGAAACACAGACTTTCAGCGCACAGGATTCTAAATTACTTAATGTGCAGGTGAAATATCAGTACACCATACAAAATGATACCCTTATCCTCAGCGGAACGCTGCCAAATGGCAATACGGTAAAGGAGTTTTGGAAAAAGAAATAATAAGCCCGAAATTACAATAGCCTGAAAGAAGAAACGAACATGAATAAGGATAGTTTAATTCAGTTCATCCAAAGTGTTTTCCCGATTAGCGACGCGAAAGCAGCGCAGATAGCTGAGAAATATACAGCAAAGGAAATTTTAAAAAACCATTTCATATTAAAAGAGGGTTCAATTTGTAATGCCTCATATTATATTGAGGAGGGCCTTATGCGGGCTTATACATATGATTTGGAAGGAAACGACGTAACAACGGCTTTTTATTCAAAAAATACAGCTGCAGGCGATATTCTTTCTTTTTTTAAGAGAATACATTCGCGTGAAAACATACAGGCATTAACCGATTGCAAAGCTTGGCAAATTACTTACGAAGATATGCAGGTGAGCTTTCATACCATACCCGAGTTTCGTGAATTTGGCCGTTTAAACTTAATAAACAATTACGGCTTATTGAAGCAAAGAATGTTATCGACACTTCATGAAACTGCCGAGCAACGTTATGCCAATTTAATTGATTCGAATCCGGAAATTCTTAAAATTGCCCCATTAAAAAATATAGCCTCATACCTGGGCATAACCGATACTTCCTTAAGCCGGATAAGGAAGGATTTTGTAAAAAAATAACTCTCATTTCATTTCCTGCCATTTGCCAAGTGGAACCCGGTTCTTATGAATTTCCTTTGTGCCATAATTAAATTAAAAAACAATGGAAAATTATGTTTCAGCTATGCCGCTTTGGGCAATAATTCTATTTATAGTGAGTTTTCTTATTTCCCTGATTCCAATGGCAAATACAGCAAAACAGGCAGCGCTCAATGCCGGAATGAGCAATTCAAAATCCAGAAATATCCAGCTTGGTATTCTTATCTTTTATATACTGTGGCTTGCTTATGCTTCAATACTTGCTTTAAAAGGAGTGTTTACTGTCAACACATTGCCACCAAGAGTGTTTCTTTTCACATCCATCCCCTTAATGATTATACTTTTTATAATTATAGGTAACACAGGTTTATATAAAAAGTTAATCCATGCAGCCTCATTAGAATCACTTATCAGGATACATGTATTCAGGGTTGTGGGTATTTTTTTCCTTCTTCTTTATTTTAACAAACTGCTTCCCACCAACTTTGCTTTTTCGGCAGATATGGGAGATCTGATTACTGCAATTTTTGCTATACCTGTTGCAAGAGCGGTTTCACAAAAAAAATCGTGGAGTATAAAAGCAGTATATGCGTGGAATATTTTTGGCATATTGGATATTGTAGTACTAACTATATTTGCGGTTATTATTGCCTTAAGTGATGCTAAAACAGGGGGAAATAGTATTAAAGAAATGGGGATATTTCCGTTCGTGTGGTTCCCTGCATTCGCACCGGCTACCATATTGTTTTTACACTCAGGCGTTTTTAGAAAACTAAAACAATTAAGAACCCGGCAAGTATAAATTGCTTACTAAAAAAACCGCACTTGCTTTAGTATTTGCCCCATAATTGTTACTAACAATGGGTGAAAAAACCATTAATTTTCTTAACTTCGCAGGTCAGTAAAAAGAACCCTTTTACACTGGCAATTATAGAGAAGGATCTACAGAAAAATAAAAATGGCCGAAGAAACAGAAAACGGAAACATACCACCAGAAGACAGAATAATTTCGATAAATATTGATGAAGAAATGCGGGCAGCCTACATTGATTATTCAATGTCGGTTATCGTATCAAGGGCATTACCCGATGTCCGCGACGGTTTAAAACCCGTACACAGGCGTGTGCTCTATGGCATGCTCGATCTGGGTTTAAATAACAACAAACCTTATAAAAAATCGGCTCGTATAGTGGGAGAGGTGCTAGGTAAGTATCACCCTCATGGCGATAAATCAGTTTATGATGCCATGGTACGTATGGCCCAGGAGTGGAGTTTACGCTACCCTTTTGTTGAGGGGCAGGGTAACTACGGATCGATAGACGGTGATGAACCAGCAGCAATGCGGTACACTGAAGCAAGGCTCGAAAAGATTGCAGAAGAGATGCTGGCCGATATCAATAAAGATACCATTGATTTCCAGCTGAACTTTGACGACTCGTTAAATGAGCCAACTGTATTACCTGCCAAGTTCCCTAACTTACTGGTTAACGGTGCATCGGGTATAGCTGTGGGTATGGCTACTAATATGGCGCCGCATAATTTAACGGAAGTTATTAATGCAACTTTAGCGTTAATTGATAACCGTCAGATTGAGATCAGCGAGCTAATGACACATATAAAAGGCCCGGATTTTCCTACCGGAGCCATTATTTATGGTTTTGAAGGGGCCCGTGAGGCTTTTGAAACCGGTCGTGGCAGGATAGTTATCCGTTCAAGGGCTGAAATTGAGGTCTATAATAATGACCGCGAACGTATTATCGTTTCGGAAATACCATATCAGGTAAACAAGGCGCTGATGATTGAGCGTACTGCTGAGCTGGTGAATGATAAAAAAATAGACGGTATTTCAGCCATCAGGGATGAATCGAACAGAGAAGGTATTCGGGTTGTTTATGAAATAAAACGCGATGCCAATGCAGCCATCGTTCTGAATAATCTTTATAAGTATACGGCCCTGCAAACATCATTCAGCATAAATAATATTGCGCTGGTACATGGCAGACCAATGCTGCTTAATCTTAAAGACCTGATTCATCATTTTGTTGAGCACAGGCACGAAGTTGTTATCCGCCGCACAAAATTCGAGCTTTCGGAAGCAGAAAAACGCGCCCATATATTAGAAGGCTTATTGATCGCTTTAGATCACCTGGATGAGGTGATCAAATTGATCAGAGCATCAAATACGCCGGATGATGCAAGGGAAGGCTTAATGACCCAGTTTGGATTAAGCGACGTACAGGCACGTGCTATTCTGGATATGACCTTAAGGAGGTTAACCGGACTTGAGCGTGATAAAATTAAGGATGAATACGAAAGCTTAATGAAACTGATTGATTATTTGAAATCTATTTTAGCCGATGAAGGCTTAAGGATGCAGATAATTAAGGATGAGCTTACTGAAATAAGAGACAAATACGGTGATGAGCGTAAAACCGAAATGGTACATTCATCTGCCGAAATGAATACAGAGGATTTCATTGAGGATGAGGATGTTGTAATCACTATTTCGCGCGAAGGTTATATTAAACGCACGCCATTAACCGAATACCGCAGGCAGGGAAGGGGTGGAAAAAGGCGCCATTGGCAGCAATAGCCGCGACGCTGATTTTATTGAGCACTTGCTGATAGCATCGAACCACAACTACATGCTCTTCTTTACTGAATCGGGACAATGTTTCTGGCTCAGGGTATTTGAAATTCCTGAAGGAACGCGTACCTCAAAAGGCAGAGCGATCCAGAATATCATCAATATTCCGAAAGAGGAAAACATCAAGGCTTATATCAAGCTGATCAGTTTGAAAGATACTGAGTACCTTGAAAATAACTTTATTATTATGTGTACCAAAAAAGGTACCATTAAGAAGACTTCACTTGAGGCTTATTCACGTCCGCGTGCAAATGGCATAAATGCTATCAACATTAACGAAGGAGATTCGTTACTTGAAGCAACTTTAACCACAGGCAGCAGCGAAATTGTAATGGCGCTGAAATCGGGCCGGGCTATCCGCTTTAATGAATCGACAGTAAGGCCGATGGGGCGTACAGCTACTGGTGTGCGTGGTATTACACTTGAAAACGAGCAGGATGAGGTTGTAGGTATGATCAGTATTGATAATCCTGAGACTACGGTGCTTGTAGTATCGGAAAAAGGTTACGGCAAACGTACCGATATTGACGACTACAGAGTAACCAACCGTGGTGGTAAAGGTGTAAAAACTTTAAATATTACTGATAAAACAGGAAAACTTGTTGCTATAAAAGGTGTTACTGATAATGAGGACCTGATGATAATTAATAAATCGGGCATTATTATAAGGATAGCTGTCAGCGAGTTAAGAACAATGGGCAGAGCTACCCAGGGTGTTAGATTGATCACTCTTAAAGGAGATGATGAAATAGCATCGGTAGCAAGAATTGAGCATGACGAAGAAGAAGAAAACGGTGCTGACGAAAATGCTGAAAACACCGGTACTGAACCGGCTGCCGATGATACAAATGAGTAAAAAATGAATAGCCGTAAAGTTTTATTACCGGTTTTAATATTATTACTTAGTACTTCTGTTTGTTTTTGTCAAACAGAAGTACTTAAAAGTGTTGTAAACAACCTTGCTTTTTATAAAAAGAAGAAGGACCTGAAATATTTGGCCAGCGCTAAAAAGAGTGTAGATAGCGTAATTACAACCAAAGCCGATTCAATGGACGTTGAAAAAAACGTATACCGTGCAGTGGTTAACTCCAGTATTTTGTATATCGACTCATTAAATAAGCTCAAACAGCCTGCTAATTTTTTCACCCAAACTTCTGACCTGGTTGATAACCTGTCAACAAAAAGGAAAATATATAAATATCAGGCCGAAATGGATTACGCCAAAAGATGCCTTGCCAATGTTTACATCCGCAAGGCTTTTGTGTATATGCGTAATTCGGATTTTGCAAATGCCTTACAGTTATTTGAGCACGCGCAAAAATATGCCCCGAATTTTAAACAGCTAAACACTTATATTGCTTATTCGAATAGTAAGCTTGGTAATTTGCAGGCTGCAGCAAAGTATTATTCAGACTTAGTTGCCAATGACAGTACCAAGGCTGAATATGTGCAAGCAGCAGCAAATAATTATAAATTATTGGGCGATACCATAAGTGCGCTTAACATTCTAAAAAAAGGCCGCAAGTTACTTCCGAACGATAAAACGTTATTATTGGACGAGGCAAATATCTATTCGAACAGAAAAGACTATCGTTCATTAGCGCCTTTGTTACCTGCATTACTTGATATTAATGCAAATAACGCCGATATTGCATTTGTTGCGGCAGTTTGTTACGACCATTTGAACCAATATGATAAAGCAGAATCGCTTTATTTACATGCTATTGAACTAAACAGTTCTTTATATGAACCGGTATTTAACCTGGGATTATTGTATTTAAAAGAGAGCGAAAGTAAAAAGGAGAGTGGTAATACCCCCAATACAGCACGTGCAGCACAATGGCTCGAAAAAGCCAATGAAATATCTCCAAATGATGTTAATTGCCTTAAAGCATTACAGGCGGTATATGCTCAAACTGGAAATCAAAATCAAATAAACAGGGTAAATAATCAATTAAAACAGTTAACCAATCAATAATAAATCATGAAAATCAAACTTTTGATGACGTGCCTTTTAGGCTTAGTTTCAGCAACTACGTTTGCACAAAAAGGAGAACTATCAACCGCACAAACTGAATACGATACGTATGCAGGCTTACGCGGCCAGAAACTATTGGCAAGCAAGGCTACTGCCAGCATCCAAAATGCTAAAACATCAATTGATAAAGCATCAACTAATGAAAAAACTGCAAATATGCCACAAACGGCAGCTTTAAAGGCAGCCATATATTCTTCATTAGCTGTTGATGATACTGTGGCCACAACATCGGCACCGTTGTTTGCAACTGCTGACGAAGCGGTAAAAAAAGCAAAGGAGCTGGACACAAAAGGAGAGCAGAAAAAACTGATAGATGCTGCAAATCTTAACCTTGCACAATACAAATTAACAGCAGGGGTTAAAGACTATCAGAATCATAAATTTGAAGATGCCTATAAAGAATTTGATTATTACCGTACCGTATTACCTGATGATACGAATGCTGTTCTTTACACGGCTCTTTCAGCATCGAATGCCGGCGCTAAAGACCCTAAATATTACCCGTTAGCAATTACCAATTATAACAAATTACTTACCACCAAATACTCAGGCAATGCAGCAGTGTACCTTGATTTAACAAGCCTTTACCTGCTTACAAAAGATACCACAGCTGCAATAAAAATAGCTGGTGAGGGAGTTGCAAAATATCCATCTTTTTCTGACTTGCGTAAAAGAGAAATCGAGATGGCTTTGCAAAGCGGTAAGCAATCTGAAGTGTTAGGAAAAATTCAAAGTGCTATAACTAACGATCCTAAAAATAAAGAGCTTTATTATTACCTGGGCTTAACGTATGTACAAGTAGCGGATGCTGCAAATGCAAAATCGGCCAAGGAGAAAGATGCTGCCTTAAAAAATACAGAGCACACAACAGCTTTGGATAATTATGCTAAAGCTTCAGATGCTTATAAGAAAGCGCTGGAAATTGATCCAAACTATTTTGAAGCAAACATGAATTTAGGCTATGTTTTAATGAGACCAGCACTGGACATTTATAATGCGGCCCAAGCTTTGCCAACAAATAAACAGAAAGAATATGATGCAGCATTGGCTACATCAAACTCAATGCTTGACCAGGCAAAACCTTATTTGCAAAAAGCTGTAGACCTGAAACCAAAGGACAGAGACGCTTTAACAAACTTAAGAAGTTATTATCGCGGAAAATCAGACAAAGCACATTTAGCTGAATACAAAGCTAAAGCAGATGAGTTGAAAAAACAGATTGATGCTTTATAAAAAAGCAGCACAATAGGGATATAAAGGAGGGGATTATGTACGATCCCCTTTCTTAGTAAATTATTACTTAACATAATGTTAATTATGAGAAAAAAGAATGAATATTTAAATATGGCTAATGTCAGCTGCATTCCATCTTTTCGAATGAG
>JABDFZ010000070.1 GCA_013286325.1 Bacteroidota bacterium
ATGCAAACAGCTATAACAATAACCGGTACAACGTTTATACTGTGTCGTCCACATTGGATCCTATTGTTAGCGAGTATGAAGCGGTTTCTATTATACCGAAATACGATATCCACAATTGCCCGCCACCCGATTTTATTGTAATACCCGGTATTATAGACAAAGAGGTAAGCGATGATATGATGGAGTGGCTAAAGGAAATGGGAAAGGATAAAAAGAGGATAGTTATGTCGGTATGTATAGGCCTTTTAATTTTGGCTAAAACAGGTTTGCTTTCGGGTAGAAAAGCTACTACACATTACCTTGCATTAAAAACGGCACAGGAACAATACCCCGACATTACATTCATTAAAAATGTAAGATTTGTGCCGGATGGTCACTTTGTATCAACAGGAGGCATAACTTCAGGAATCGACGGAGCGCTGCACCTTGTAGAAATATACGATGGCCTTGTTGTTGCCCAGCAAACAGCCGATGTAATGATATATAACAGGGATGCACCTTTGCCGCCATATACCCTTTTACCCCCGTATGATTCTATCTGAAATCACAACCAGTTTCAGCTAATACAATAAACCTAAATAACCTAAACCTATGGATGACCATGTAGAAACCCCAAGCTGTAATTGCCATAATAAAATGCAGGAGAAAGAGGTGGAAAAACCCATCGTAAAAATCAAGAAAACAGCCAGGGCTTTGCCTTCACTTTTTATGAGCCTGTTAATTGCATTTTTCCCGAAATGCCCGTTTTGCTGGGCAATATACATGAGTATGTTCGGCAGTTTGGGATTGGCAAGGCTTCCGTATATGCCATGGCTTATGCCAGTACTGCTGTTCTTTTTAGCCTTTCATTTATTTATGTTGTTTAGAAAAGCGCCGCAAAAAGGCTACCTACCTTTTATTGTAAGCCTTGCGGGAGCGATAGTGATCATATCAGCAAGGAATTTCTTTCCGCTTGAAAGATGGCTGGCAATCACAGGGATGGCGCTGATCATATCAGGCTCATTATTAAATAATTTTTCGGGCTTACGCATAACAATAAATCAACTTAAAAGAGTATAAATAAACCTTATCATCATGGAAAATAAAACAAAACTAAAAGTTCGCCGCTCACTCATCGAACTACAGAGAGAGTATGAAAGCAAAACAAATAAAAAGCCTCTTGAAGACTTAATGAGGGCCTGGAAAGGTATTAAAGAATTGCCGCCCGATGACCTGAAATCTTTTTTTAAGCTTGGCGGATTTCATGGGGAACCATTCAGAGGAGCAGGGTGGGGTATGGGGAGTAATTTTTACTGGGGTGGTTATTGTAACCACGGTAATGTATTATTCCCTACATGGCACAGGTTATACCTGTTAAAGTTAGAGGAAGCCTTGCAAAGTATTAAAGGCTGCGAAGATGTAATGATGCCTTACTGGGATGAAACGGATGAATATTCAATAAAAAACGGAATTCCGTGGGTGTTGACCCATGAATTTTTTGAGCTCGACGGAGCGAAAATTCCCAACCCGCTTCGCTCATTTGTTTTCCCTAAAAACATAACCGACCATATCAGCGGTGATAATCCTAATTATTCAAAACCACGCGGTTACGAAACTGTTCGCTATCCTTTATCAGGCATAGTAGGCAACCAAAAGGAAATTGATATAACCAAAGCACATAATGCCCTGTTTCCAAATTATGAAGAGAACGTAAAGATCCTGAACAAGAATGTCCTGGACTGGCTAAACTCGCATATTGTGGTGAAAGGGCAAAGAATCGAGACAAACGTAGTTCAGAAATACAAAGACTGCCTTAACGCTCCAAACTTTACCGTTTTCTCCAATACAACATCGGCGGCTGAATGGAATGCGGAACGCCAAACCATTGATCCTAATACGGGCTTGCCCATTAAAGATGATCCTTATAAAGTAGTAGTTCCGCTTGAATCACCGCATAACAGTATCCATTTAGCTGTGGGTGGCTGTGAAGTACCGGGTTATAACCGCTCGCCGATTAGTGGCGCCAATGGCGACATGGGCGAAAATGACACTGCAGGACTTGACCCTATTTTCTATTTCCATCATTGCAATGTAGACCGCGTGTTCTGGCTGTGGCAAAAGAAACATGGCTTTACCGATCGCCTTGAAATTATAGAAGAATATCCAGGTACAAACACCGTAGACAGCCAGGGCCCTACACCGGGAATAGCGCCAAACGCCTGGTTAACATTGGAAACCCCACTTAATCCATTCAAAAAAGTTGAAAACGGAACAGAAAGGACCTACACTTCGCTGGATTGTATTAACATTGAAACGCAATTAGGCCATACCTATGGCCCCGGTTCATTAGATGAACTGGCCGAGCCGAGATTCTTAAAACAGGAGAAGCCGGCTTACGACTCGAAAGTGATTAAAATAAGCAGGATCAACAAGGCGCCTATAAGCGGGTCTTTTACAGTATCGGCTTTTGTAACTGTAGGTGGCGAAAAACTGCTCTTGGGCACAGAAGCGATACTAAGCAGATGGAATTCGCAATATTGCTCTAACTGCCAAACGCACCTTGAAGTAAAAGCTTTTTTTAAGCTGCCATTGATAGAAGGAAAAATGCTGCAAAGCCTGAATGATACCAATTACGGAAATGTAGAAATTGAAGTAAGCGGGCACGATGGGTTACTTGCCGGAAGCCATAACTCAAAATTGTTGCGCAGTGACGGGAAGCCCGCTGTAGGCTTTCACATGGAAATAGTATAAATTTCCGGATATAAAAAGCGGGTAGCCGGATGGTTGCCCGCTTTATTTATTGTACGGACTTGCCGCCCACTCTTTTTTATTAACAAACCGGTTTACAAGCATTGCTGCTACTGTATCGCCTGTTGCATTCAGCAGGGTGGCAACAGGGTCAATTAATGTCCCGATGATTATGGCTGGCGGCAAGGCTTCTGGCGGAAAGCCATAGGCAGATATAAAAAGCAGTTCGCCAACATAGCCACCATTCGGTATGCCACCTTCAACAATGCTCACCAACACCGTCATGCCGAGGGCAAGCAGGATAATTTCGGGGCTGTTAAAACCTTTTCCAAATAGAGCAAACACTGCGGCCATTTTTAAAATGGATGAAATACTGGAACCATCTTTATGCAGTGTTCCCCCAAGCGGAATGGTTATACCGGCTATAATATCCGATACCCCCATTTTTTTTGCTGCCTCAAGGTTTGCAGGTATAACTGCTATGCTGCTGCAGGTACCTACGGCCGTTGCTGATGGGATGATATTGTTTCGCCAGTATCTTTTTACTCCCTTTACTCCACCTGCTATAAAAGCGTAGATGCTGAAAAATACGATATAATAAAAAATGCTTACTCCATAACCAATAGCCATTGAATGTGCATAGTTGCCGAAAAGCGAGGGGCCAAATACCGCTACCTGGTAAGCAAAATAAGCGCCTAACCCAATAGGCCCCAGCTTCATAATTAAAATGAAGACATTTTTAAATACTTCATTCCCTGAATTTAAGAACTCGCGGAAACTCTTGCCCTTTTCTCCTGCATTTAATGTTCCAAACCCGATTAGGAGGGCGAAAATTATCATTGCCAGCATGTTCTTCCTCGAAAGCAGCTGGTAAAACTCACCGGTAGTAAACAACTGGGTAATTTGGTCGCCGGATAGTTTTTTATTTATAGGCTGATCTAAAAGAGTAGTAGTTGTACCCAACTGATGAACCGGAAATAGCCATACAGCAACTATAGTAACTAATGCAGCAATAAGCACGGTTGACAGAAATACCAGCGCCATAACGATCATGATACGGCTTAACTTTTGTTCGCCCTGGAGGTTGGCAACGGCCGAAGCGATACCAAAAAAGACAAGCGGTATAACAGCAACGAACAACATGTTCAAAAATATATCGCCTATTGGCTTTAGTACTTCGGCTTGCTTGCCAAATATTATCCCCGCCGCACTGCCAATAAGGATCCCGCCAATCAACAGGATCATTCCGTTATAGTTTTTTAAAAAGTTATTCATTGCAGAGTTTCCGGCTGTAAGATAGTTATATTATTAAAATCTGCTAACAAGAAAAGACAAGAGGGAAAAGGGTAAAAATACCCTGCAAGAAGCGTAGATATGCGTTCTTATCCATACACAGCTGTGCGGATAGCTGTATAAATAGGCTTAATATAAACCGTACTGGTTTAATTAAAAACAGCCTGGCTCGTGATTAATACCAAAGGGGGTTTTGTTAACCCTTCCATGTGAATGATCAAAAGCTTTGTGGGGCAGGTACGATTTTTTAAATGAATTTTGAGTGGCCTGCATTTCTGCGTTAATTTCAGCTTTCACGGGCTGAATAGCCTTAGTAACTTTTTTCATGACATCCTCCTTTTATTTAAATGGTAGTGTCAATTACCTATACTAAGTTAATTAATAAATTAATCATTTCAAACGTTTTAGCATAATTTATATCCCCCCTGATAAAACTATTGTTATGTGATTAAAAACAGATGGTAATAATCTTGTTTTACTATAGCCTTCCCAATCATTTGGCTTTGTTATAAGATTTGAAATTTTCACAAGGCTCAGATCAAAAGCTGTTCAAAAAAGCCCCCTATTTGCTTCTCTCTGTCTACAAAGTGTAATTCCAGTATCCAGTGCCTTTTGTTGCCAAAGGCGTCGGGGGTAAACATGCTATTGTGATTTTCCGGATGGATATATAAATTATAGTCTCCCGGCTCCAAACGTTCGTGTGGGAATTTACCAATCAGGTGACCGGCAATTTCAGAGCCGTATTCCCATCCATACTTTTTTGCAACAGCCACCGAATAATTATATAGTTGGGCACAGCTTAGTTCCGTCTGCATGAAAAACCAATCCCTGATTTCATGCCAAGCTACAATAATATCATTCTTAAGTTTGTGTTTAACAGGGTCTGTGCCAATTACGTAAGTGCGCCCCAGATCAGCCTCCCAATCTTCAAATATAGGACCGAAATCAAGGAATAAAATATCATCTTCCTGAATGATCAAATCAGGTGGATTCTCATCATAAGGAGCCAATGTATTCGGTCCGCTTCTTACAATTCTTTTGTGCCAGTATTTTTTGATTCCAAAAAGTTCATCGGCCAGGCTGAATATTTCATTGTTTAAAACACGTTCTGATTTTCCTGCAACAATCAGGTTCCTGCGCTCAATCTCTAAAAACAAGTTATCTGCTTTTTTTTCAGCTTCAATTAGCTTTAGTTTTACCACTTCCATTGCCATAATTTAATAGCGCAAATTAGCCAGTGTCTGTGAAGATAAAATTGTCCTGGGACAACAAATTACTAACGGATGTTTTTTCTTATCCTGCTTAATGAAGTCGGAGTAACGCCAATAAAGGATGCCAGATACTTTTGAGGGATTTTATTCAAAAACACAGGCTTTTTTAAAAGTTCCAGATAGCGTTGTTCGGCTGATTCTCTTTGCAATGCTGTAAAACGTTCAATCAGGTTTAGAATCACATCTTCCCAAAAATTACGCATGATCTCCTGCATTACCGGGTACTGCTCATGTATTTGAATTAATTCTTTTTTAGGAAGATACCAAACTGTTGATTCTTCTATAGCTTGTAAAAAGTAGTCGGATGGCTTCTCGCTTATGAAACTATACATCTCAATAGCTGAAGAGTGTTTAAAAGCAAACCAAACTGATATTTCTACATGCTCTGCTAAATAATATAATCGCAAACAACCTTCTTGCACAAAAATAATATCCTTGCAAACTGAGCCCTGACGCAGCAGGAATTCATTTTTCTTTACTGTTCGCTGCCTGAATTTTCCTGCGATAGTATCTAATTGTTCTTCGTTGATCTTTGCGTAGTTTCTAATAAATGCCTTAAGCGCTGTTTGCATTTTTATGGTTTAGTTTCTTGTCGGTTTACCCGCTGCGGTTTTAAGCATGTAAGATTAAAAAAAGTTTATAAAAAGCCTTTAGATTTTTCTGAAAGCTTTTTTGTTGATGTTTTAATCATTAAATTTAAGCATTAATCTCCCGATCGTGACCTCCTTAAACCGAATATTAATTATCTTATCAACCCTGGTTTTTTATGCTGGTAACAATGTTGCCAATGCACAACTTTGGCGATATTTAAACGATAGTCCTGAAACGGAGAAAGCGGCGGAAAACGAGTTGAAAAAGGAAGCGTTTTCAGTGATTACCAAAAGGACGGTTGCATACGGCGACACATTCTCATATGATATAAGAACTTATGCTGTAAAATCCTTTGACGGTTTGACAGCTAAAATTAATTTATGGGAAAAGCCTTTTCACGGACATATATTTCATATCGACCTTCATGATGATAAATTGACTATTCCAGATTTTAATTGCCTGATAAGGGTGCATCATCTTAGCGATGATCTTTTGGAAATTGTTTATAGCCCTCGTGGTGGCTCTAATGACGGATATGACAATGTGTTAATATTAGGAGTAAACAAAGGTAAATTTTGTATTGTAACTGAAATTCAATGCATTCATGAATTTGAAGTTCCGGAAAAATATGGGCTCTATAACCTGCACTTAAAATTACAAGGTACCAATACTGATAATTATCAAATGATAGTCACCGTACGCGATCTACTGAAGTCAGACAACAAGGATGAAAAAAGCTATGACAAGAGCAGTAAATTTCTTTTAAAATTTGATAAAGATCAGCACATCTTTTACACAGACAACCAAAAATTGGATGCTTATATTTATCAGGAAGATGCTAAAACTAAGAAACATCATGTAACGGGTTTTTATCCGATGATAGATCTTGGCGAGTACCGATATTTCTTTTTCAACAAAACATGGTATTCTGTTGGGAAATACACAGCCACCGGAGAGCTTTCAATGCTTTCTTATTGCGGCAAGCCATAAATTGCTTTCAAAAAGTTCAGGCTTTGTAAGTTTTTAGCTACCTAAGTAAACACACTGAACCTCCGCTTTTTTTTATTCAATGGCTTTTTGTTTTTCGATGTATCTTTCGTAACCCCATTTTTCTTAATATCCACAGCACCTGCCGAATCCCGAACTGCTTTTAGTGGTACAACTTTAACAGGTACTATTGTACTGTCGCGGTGAATAGGGATATTCAAAGCTGGTTGTGCCATAATTGAATCAATTATTTGATGCCTGTCATTTTGGATAGTGTCAATATTTCGTTTTGTTTGATTATTCAACAGCGGATTGGTGTTGGTTATATTCGTATTCCCTTGTGCGCTGACGATAACGGCCGGTTTAACAGGATCTCGTACCGTCAAGGTATCCTTAACTGCCGGAACCAGGCTATCGCGATGAATTTGCTGTATACTTAATTTTACTGAATGGTTGTGCTTTTTCGAAAAATACAATTGGCTAACCACATACACAGCTGCAACCGTCGAAATCCCCACAAACACATGAAGCCCCCATTTCGGCAATTTGAAGCGGAAAGGTTTTTTAATTACCCCCGATACCGGCATTTGCTTGTCCAGCATGGCGCTCATTTGCAGCCATTCTGTATCCGGGTTGCCTTTTACGGGCAGTTCCGTTCTTTTTTTCTGCCAAAGCTCAGGGTATCTTAATGTCTTTTTCATTTTCTTCCCCCCCTTTCTATTGACCGGCCAGCGCCAACTGTGTTCTCCAGCAATTCGCGTAACTGCTTTTTGGCTTCAGATAAATGCCAGCGCGAGGTTCCCTCACTTATGTTTAGCTGTTCGCTTATTTCCTTGTGCGAAAATCCATCCAGCACCGATAAATTGAACACCGTTTGTGTGGCGTAAGGCAGCGTCCGGATGTGCCTCAGGATATCCTCAAAGTACAGCTTTTCTAAAACCGCCGGCGGTATAAATTCCGTTTCCTGTTCGGGAAGCGTATCAGTTAAATTGCCGAATTTCAATTCCGAACGGTACAGATCTATGGCCGAATAGATCATTATCTTCCTGATCCAGCCGCCCAGTTCGCCCTTTTCAGCATCAAAATTTTGAATGGACTTAAATACGTTTAAAAAACCTGTGTTAAACGCTTCCCGGGCAAGCTCTTCATCGGGCAGGTAGTTCAGGCAAACGCGCATCATATCGGCATAGCAAAGCTTGTACAGCGCCTCCTGGGCGCTGCGGTCATTATGTATACATGCTTTAACTATTTTTTGCGTCTGCTTTTTTGTAAAATTCATTCCATCGCAAGCTCCTGTTATCCGTCGTCGGCCATAAAATATTTAATGAATATAGCTGAATAATCAGAAGGAAAAGCCGTGTGAAATGCGAAGGGCGAATATATTTAATGCTGGGTTGCTGCCGGTAACAAAAGTATGCTCGTAACGCAAACTGATATTGAACGTGATGCGCCCTGATGGCTGAAACAGGTAGCCAAAACTAAGCCCGGCGTCGGGCCCTGAAACTTTTTGATCCAGCTGGTCGCCGTTAGGTTTGTAAAGCGGAGTGTTGCCATTATATGCCTGTATATCGGTAGCCCCGAAGGTATAGCCTGCAACAGGTTCTACATAAAAGCCATAATCGTCATAAGCAGACAATAAATGCCTGTATCCAACCAGCACTGGTGCAACGGCTTCGTGTTCATCATTGCTGCGGAAAACATAAACGCCGCCTTCCACAATAGCTGCGTTAGTCTCGTTAATAGGAATAGAAAAATTGAGGAAGCCGCCGAAACCGATTGCCGAAAAATCTTTTGATGAAAGGTGAGCAACCTCTATTTGGGCAAACGAGGCGGAAAAAAAGCATATCAACACTGCCGACAATAGCAGTTTTTTGATTAAGTCTGTTGTGAAAATCATTTAAGTTGATGGGGTTAAGATTAAATATTTTGTGTGCTACAATACTTCATCGGATAAAAGGCGCAAAACGTTGGGTAAAAAAAATATTTTTTTACAGTTTTTTAGAAATGGAATTGACGAAACGGTTAAGCACTTAAAATTAACAGGAAATTGGTTCAGGACGCGACATTCCAATAAAAGAATTTGGCAGAAATGAGAGGGGGCAGGCTATTAAATAATCTATATGCTAAACTGCTATTATAGTAATTCTTGCAAAAAATTAGTAGCAATCCATTTAAAATATCATACCTTTTATTGAATTAATTACTGATAAATCATGCTTAACGATTAGATTACTATTCATTAAACGGCAGCATTATGGATTCCGAATATAAGCACCGCTCAAATGTTCATTAATAGTATTCATAATATGATCAATAGAATTTTTATAACAGGAATTTTGCTTTTTGGCTTAGATAATATTTGCCATGCACAAAATGATAGTGCAAAAATGGCCAATCAGATAATTAAAATAGAGCAAGACTTAGCTGACAGGTTGCCTGTGGATAGCGCCTTTTGGAGTAAATACCTGGATCCGAAGTGGCATATTGTTGATGAAGATGGGAATGGAGCCTTTAAGAAAGAGTTCCTGGAAAGCTTTAAACCATGGCCAAGAACAATATCAATACATGCAACGGTTACTAAACCTGTATTTGCTTTTCATGGCGACATTGCTGTGGTGCAATATGTTGCTGATGAATATGAAACTGCTTACGGGCAAAAACTACACACAACCTACGGCACTATGGACGTATGGTACAAAACCGATACCACATGGAGAATGCTGAGTATGCAAGACTTTGAAATTCCGGCCTGGCCGCCTGCAATAAAGCTTGCGGCGGCAACACTGAAAAAATATACAGGAACCTATCAATTAACTGATGATAATATAGCAGTTGTTAGTTTAAAGAATGATACTTTATATATTCAGAAGAATAAACGAAAACCAGAGGCGCTGTTTGCCGAGACCACCAATGTATTCTTTCGCAAAAGTGATGCCCGTGGCAGAAAATTCTTTTTAAGTGATGCCAATGGCACCATGTTAATGCTGGAGAGGCGAAACGGGCAAGACCTGGCATGGAAAAAAATTAAATAATTGTTTGTTGATAGCCGGAGCCACAGTGCAGCCGGTAAACCTTTATAAGACTAGAGTCTGACAGCTAATTGTGGAACAGCGCCCTTGATTCTATCCATCTATCTATTTTCAACCGGATGTATTGATAGTGATTATGGAGTATAAACATTTTTCTTTGAGAAGGAAGTTGAAGCGGCAATTATTTATACAAATTCTAAATAATTAACAATTGGAATTATAGCTTTTGTATCCGTTAAATTTGATGCATAATGTTCAAACGGCTAACCGCTATATTCCTGCTTGTTACGCTGATCAGTTCCAACTTTTCAAGGCTTTTTGTCTATGCAGGTTTTGAGCTAAATAAAAAATATATTGCCGCCACACTTTGCGAAAACATTGATAGACCGTGGTTGCATTGTGATGGACTTTGCTACTATATGAAGAAGATTAAACAAGCTGATGAAAAAGAAAAGAGTGAGGAAAGGCCATCGCAAAAGAGCCGTTTTCAGGAATCATTGTTTGAGCGTTATACAACTGTAAAGTTCCATACCATTTTATTACAAATCGTTAATACTCCTTACATAACGCCAGTTTCTTCCATACTGGATAAAGCCGTTTTTCATCCCCCGAAATTCGGTTAATTTCTTCACGCTTTCCTGTAATTAATGCCTGACCTGCCCTATTTCGGCACAAGGCTTTGTGTGGTTATTTTACGCCGTAAGATTTATTATTAAATGAGTCAAGTGCTAAAATAACATCAAAAAAATACTTTATTAAATTAAAAAAAATGAAAAAATATATCAAATCAATGCTGTTTATAATAGCAACACTTTGTTCATGCAGTAATAACGATAATCAAAAACTACCTATTTTGGGAGTAAGAAAACCAATAGAGAGAACAGTTGACGGCAAAACCGTTGTTGACACTATCTATAAAACAATTCCGCCGTTCCAATTTGTTAATCAGGATAGTTCGCGGGTAACCAATCACGATTTTGACGCGAAAATTTATGTAGCCGATTTCTTCTTTACCAGTTGCCCTGATGTGTGCCCTGTAATTCAGCGGAACATGTTGAAGGTTTATAAAAAATATAAAAACAATCAAACCGTAAAGCTGATATCGTATACAATTGATGCAAAATATGATGTTCCATCCAGACTAAAACAGTATGCTAACAAATTGGGAATTAAGGGAACGCAGTGGGAGCTTTTATGGGGCAGTAAGCAGGAAACTTATTCACTTGCAAAAAACGATTACATGGTATCTGTTGATGATAATACCAAAGGACCTGGTGGATTTGCCCATGAGGGCTATCTGGTTTTGGTTGACGCACAAAAAAGGATACGTGGTGTATATGACGGTACCAATGAGCAGGAAGTAAATAAGTTGATGAAAGATATGGACATTTTGCTGCTCGAATATAGAAAATAATAATACTAACGGTAGATGCTTAGTGACAATCTCAACAACAAAGCCCGGCAGACATGCTGGGCTTTGTTCCTCTGAACCGACAGGAATCAAAACCCACTGATTTTATTTGAAACCAAAACTCAGTCATTTTTTACAGGTTTTAATTTTTAGGCCAAATTAGATTTGGATAAAATTAAAACAAGTGAAAATGAAAATAAATCCATTGAAGGCAAACGGCATTTTAAAGGCGAGTGCGTTTCTTTTGCTAATCATGCTATGTATTAATATTACTAATGGGCAAACTGCCACCAAAAAAAAGCCTAATAGTAATTACGACCGCGCCTTGACACCGATCCGTGGGTACTATAAACAATTAGCATCGTTTAGCCTAGCGCCAAAATCATCTAACGAAGAAGTTGATAAGAAAAAGTTTGTTACCGATCAGGCAGCTATAGATAAGAGGCTCAGTTTGAAACCTTTTTATCTCAGTAATGTTTCTGCAGATGATTTTAAACTTCCGGACCCACCTGCCAATAGTTCGGCTCAAACCCGTGCAGAATTGAACTACCTGATTGCATTGGAAAAAACACGGACAGAAGAAGATATAAGAAGGTGCCATTATATGTCAGGAATCTTTTATAATCTTAATATTCATCCAGGAGATTCAACGTATGAACAAAACAGAGAGACCCTTTTCTATATCGGCCGTTCTATCGGCACCTGGTTTAACCAGAAAACGCTTCCTTTAACAGCCGACCTGATGGCTAATGTTTGGCGCGACGCTAATTATTTTATCTGGGCATTAAAGTATAAATATGCGCGAATCCGCCCTTACATGCTGGATCCCAAACTAAAGAACCTGGAAGAGGCGGGTGCGCCAGCTTACCCTACCGGGACAGCTACTGATTCTTATATTCTCGCTTATATCTACCAGGAGTTAGCGCCAGAGTTTACAGATGTTTTTGTTAAGGATGCTTATGATATGTCTCAATCAAGAGAGATAATAGAAGTTCATTACCCAAGTGATGTTGAAGGTTCAAGAATATTAGCCAGACAGTTTGTAAATAAGCTTTTTCAAAATAAAAAATTCTTAAGCGACTTTGAGAATGTGAAAAAAGAATGGGCAGCCAAAGGCAAAGAAAGTTTAGTTGATCAATAAAGTATGAGGATATGAAATTTAATACACTACCTGTGTTTTCACAATTAAAGATTTATGATGCACCTTATAGTACTACTATGCTAAATACGTGCAAGAACAACAGCCTGCACTGCTATGACGAATGCCATCAAAGTTATTTTGATACTATTTTTTATCAATTACATTACCAACGCATCGGCACAACAAACCGACAAGGATACAATTAAAGCGATATTTACTGATCAAACACCAGCTATTGACGGAAAACTTACGGACCCAATTTGGCAATCTTTATCACCAATAAATAGCTTTACCCAGCGGGATCCTGAGTTTGGCAAGCCATCTACGGAAAAAACCCAGGTAGCTATAATTTATGATAAACTGGCTATATACATAGGCGTTTGGTGTTATCAAACCAAGCCAGTTGTAGCAAAATATTTGCAAAGGGATTTTAATTATGATGAAGATGATAATTTCCAGATATCACTTTCACCATTTAACGACAAGCGAAACGGATACTTATTTGTAATAAACCCCCTTGGCGCAAGGGCCGATCTGCTTATCTCGGCAAATGGAAGCGCTAATAAAGACTGGAATGGAGTTTGGGATGCGAAAACAACCATTTCAAGCGAAGGATGGTTCGCCGAAATACGAATCCCGTTTACCAGTTTGCAATTTCCTAAAGATTCTATTAACAACTGGAGCATTAATTTTGAAAGGAATATCCGGAACAGTAATGAAGCGGTATTATGGCGTGGATGGACAAGGGATTGCTCTGTTTTATGTTTAGCAAATGCAGGGACTTTAAGTGGATTAAATAATATCGGGTACGCCAAAAGATTTGAATTAAAACCGTTCTCCTTAGGCGGGTTTGAAAAGCAACAGGGCAAACCAACAGGATGGCCAGGTAAAATAGGTGGAGACCTGAATGTAAACGTTACGTCCACTTTGAAATTAAACCTCACTGTTAATACCGATTTTGCACAGGTTGAGGCTGATAGGGTCGCGGTAAATTTAAGCAGGTTTAGTTTGTATTATCCCGAAAAGAGAGAGTTCTTTTTAGAAGGATATCAGAACTATCAGTTTAATCTGGGTAGCAGCAACGAAATTTTCTATACCAGGAGCATAGGTATTGAAAACTTGCAACAGGTTCCTATTATTGCAGGTGGCCGGCTATTTGGCAAAATTGGGAGTAATAATATTGGACTGCTTAATATTCAAACCGGAGGAACTGATAGTGCAAAAGCCACCAACAATACAGTAATTCGTTATAAAAAAGATATTGGCAGTCAATCCTATATTGGAGCAATTGTAACTTCAAAAAATAACAATAGCACCAGTAATCAGGTTATTGGTATTGACGGGGCATATAACACATCCAACTTTTTGGGGAACAAGAACCTTTCTATAACTGCTTTAGTTAGTAAAAGCTTTGACAGGGGCAGGAGCAATGATGGTACCTACGCATGGCGTTTTTCTATTGAATATCCTAATGAGTTAATTAATAATATAATTGCTATCAGTAGTATTCAGAATAATTACAATCCCGAATTAGGCTTTTTAGAAAGAAACAATTTCGACAACTATAACTGGAAACTTCAACTTGCACCAAGATGGTTTACCAATTATGGTATCAGAACGATGACTTTTAAACCATGGGGATTCCGCTTGTACAGGACAAATACAACAGGAGAACTTGAATCATTTTATAATGAGACCATCCCATTTGGTTTTTTGACAAAAAACGGCGATAGCTTTGCATATACTTTACAACAGGAGTTTGAACGTTTTGATACGCCTTTCGCCCTAACGAGCACAATTAAAGTACCCATAGGCAAATATTGGATGCAAAGGCAGGAATTACATTTTGTAACTTTTCAGGGTAGAAAAATATGGGTAGATGCAAATTTTAGCTGGGGCGATTTCTATACAGGGAAGATTATTACTCTTGTAGCATCAACAGGTATAAATTTAGACAAGCATTTTAATGTTAACACCGAGTATACCATAAATGATATAAAATTGCCCCAGGGAAAAGTGATAACGAATGAATTGGCGGAGTACGTTAGCTATGCTTTAAACCCCCGGTTCAATTTAGATGTTTTTGTCCAATGGAACTCTTTAAATGATTTGTTAACCGGGAATTTCCGGTTACATTGGATACCTAATATTGGTTCGGACTTTTATGTTGTTTACAATAGGGAATATGACGGTTTGAAGCGATTTAGTTTTATAAACCCCCAGGTTTCCGCGGGGGCTGTCAAATTGGTTTGGCGGCTTGCTTTTTAAAATCATTACTTATTCTGCATTAGCAAAAAGCGTAATGTCGAGATCAAAATTATCATAGATCACTTTATCGCCCAGGTTCTCAAAAAAGCTTTTTGAGCGGATCTTAATATCAAATTTTGTACGATCGACAGAGATTTTTGCCGTGGCAGTTAACTTATTTTTATTTATGATTATAGTAGCCGGGAAACTCACTTCATTAGTGATCCCTTTTATAGTAAGTTTGCCTTTTACGGTATACTGCAAGCCACTGGTATGCACAACCGATGTACTCACAAAAGTTGCTCCGGGGTATTTGGCAGAATTAAAGAATGTTTCACCTTTTAAAGTAGTTACCAATTTATCATTCGAATTCTTATCAGTAAGATCGGCATCAGTAATGGAGCGGATATCAATATACAGGCTGGCATCTGTAGCAACATCATTTTGAACGTGGAACATGCCGCTGCTGATACCTATAGCTCCATTATGCCCTCCGGTAACTTTCTTTGCCAGCCAGTTAATTTTGCTGGCATGATTATCAACTTTATATGATTGTGATTTTTCCAGGTGCTTAATGACCTTTATATTATTTACTTTATTGGAGTTTGGAGATAATGTTTTGCCCGGAACCGAAATGAGCAGCGGTGTTGTAGCTAACAGTATTTGCGGGATAGTAAATATTTTCATGATTTGTTGCTGATTGGTGTAATAAAATGTGGTTTAATAAGTCAAATGGCTGATATTTCCTTTTTCTTAATTTTAGACAAAACTATTACAAGGCGATTTTTGAAAGCTGTAAATAATGACTGATTTTTAATAGAAAGATGAAACACAGAAAAAGCCCATATACGTCTACTTTTTATATGTGGAAAGGTATAGCCGCATTTTTTTATTCATCGCATCTCACATCGTTTCATAGCCATAACACTATTCAATTAATACTGGATACCCAAAAGGATTTTAGGTTTAAAACAAAAGATAGTAGCTGGGCAACATGTAAAAGTTTAATTATAAAAGAAAATGTTTTGCATCAACTGGATACCAATGGAAGTGTTCAATTAATTATTTACCTGGATGCTGAAACAAGGATTGCCCAGTCTATAAAAGCTAAGTACCTGATGGAAAATGATATTCAGCCTTTGGATTTAAATATCTTCCACTTTGTAAACTCTAAAGAATTACAACAGGCATTATTAATGCCAGAATCATCAATACTCGAAAGTGTGATCAATAAAGTACTGGCTTCATTGGCATTAGAAATTGGGAGTGTACAAACGGACCAGCGGATATTATTGGCAGAACAGACTATTTCAACAACGCATCCCGAAGAAATTACCATTAAATCAATAGCAGATAAAGTTTGTCTATCGGAAAGCAGACTGCGTTCTTTATTTAAACAGGTAACCGGAGTTTCTTTATACCGGTATATTCTTTGGAACAAAATTTGGTATGCAACCAACCAAATTATGGCAGGTTATTCGGTGAATGAGGCAGCAATTGATGCAGGATTTACTGATGGCAGCCACTTCCATAAAATGATGGTACAAATGTTTGGTATTAGCCCATCAAAATTTTTGAAAGATAATATGCTCGATAACCTGGTGTTGTGCGATAAATCGCCTTTGCATTTTGAAACATATATACACAGTAAAGCAAAAAATAAACGAACTGTAGGCACAAGGTAAAACGTCACTTATTCAACCTAATAGCTAACCCATATGGAAATGTTAACTATTAGATTGAATAGAGCGGGAAATACAGTTACAATTAGTTTTGACGTTCAAGGTTAGCTATAAAATTAACCTCCCATGTCTTGCCTCCATCAGCTGAAAATGCTTGCTCAAAACGATGCGATGTTGGGGTAATATCCGACCAAACTTGCCTAACCATAATGGTTCTGCCTTTAAATGTCTCCTGGTCATAAAATTCGCCACGCCCGTTCTTGAATTCACCAATTAGTGGTGTGTTCATTGTGCCGTCATTACTTGCAGATGAATTAAGGCTCCATTGATGAGACTGAGGGTTGTATAGAAACAAGAGCAGGTCTTCGATATGCCCGGTAGATCCATCAGCTTCAAGCTCTTCTATTTGTGCGCGGCCATCCCAAACTTTCCTGGCATCCAATGTGCCTTTCATAGGGATCCATGTTGTGGAGCCTGTTAACGGATGCAGAAGACGTTTTATAGTCGAATTCCACTTACCAATGTGAAAATCAAAATCATGCTGGCCATCGCGAAGCTCAGGGGCTTGTTTACTACTGGTTTTTGATGTGTCGGAGTGCTGATGTGCCAATGCATTGGAAGGGTTTACACTCAAATGGCAAATAATGCCAATTAAAATCAGCTTATAAATTGTTTTCATTCGTTTTGTTGGTTTGTAATTAATAATTCTTTTTTCAATCAAAAATACAGGCATGCTGGCTTTGTAAAAGGAGCCATTATAATAAAATAAGCAGAACCAATTTATAAAGAGATTACAACCCAAAACAAAAAACGAAAGCACTTTGTCCCCGTTCAGAAATCGAAATCGTTATTGTGGAAAACGATAAAATCATAAAAAAAATGGACAAATTAAAAGACAAAGTTGCAGTAGTTTATGGTAATGGTGCCATAGGCGCAGCGATAGCCAAAGCCCTTGCTTATGAAGGTGCTAAGGTTTTTTTAGCCGGGCTGACCCCTTCTAAACTTAAAGCCATTGCAGACGAGATTCGGACTGGAGGAGGAGCGATTGAAACATCACAAGTTGACGCACTTGATGAACAAGTAGTAGAACAACATATGAGTGACGTAATTAAAAAGGCCGGAAGAGTTGATATTTCATTCAACGCTGTTGGTATTGCTCAAAAAGATGTTGGGCATGTTCCGCTTATTGAACTTTCGGCAGAGGAGTTCGCTATTCCGGTTACTACATATACACAATCGCATTTTATTACTGCAAAAGCAGCAGCACGCCGCATGGTTAAACAGGGGAGCGGGGTGATCGCCATGCATACAGCAAACCTGAGCAGGGTAAGTGCCCCGTTGGCGGGTGGCCGGGGGACCTGCCTGGGCTGCAATGGAAAGCCTTTGCCGTTCCTTTTCTGTGGAATGCGGAGAGCATGGAGTACGAACAGTTTGCCTGTTTACCACTGCCATACCGGAAACACCAATTATTGAAGAGGCTTTCAAGGAACTTTTTGAAACCCAGGCAAAGGCACAAGGGATAACAGTTGAACAGTTTAATGGAATGGTAGCGGGCGGCACACACAGAAAACGCTTAACTACATTGAAAGAACTGACAGATGCAACAATTTTTGCAGTATCTGATGAA
>JABDFZ010000071.1 GCA_013286325.1 Bacteroidota bacterium
GCACGTAAAACCCGCAACTTCTTTCCACATTTTTCCAAAACAATTGTTGGCAAATTGGGTAATGCGGGGGGCTGCAATTTTCATAATTTAGCCCCTCGTTACAGGGCATCATGATATTATCAGACAAAAGAATTCTGGAAGAAATAGAAGAAGGAACAATTATTATTGAACCCTTTAACCGCGAATGCCTTGGCACAAATTCCTACGATGTGCATCTCGGTAAACACCTTGCCACTTACCGAGACAGGGTTCTGGATGCAAAGCTGCATAATGAGATCATTAATTTTGAGATACCTAAGGATGGGTTTGTTTTACAGCCCCATACGCTCTACCTCGGTGTAACCATGGAATATACCGAAACACACCGGCATATTCCGTTTTTAGAGGGAAAATCGAGCACCGGGCGTTTAGGTATTGATATACATGCGACGGCAGGAAAAGGCGACGTAGGCTTTTGCAATACCTGGACACTGGAAATATCCTGCACGCAACCGGTTAAAATTTATCCGGGAATGCCTATTGGTCAGCTGATATATTTTGTGGTTGAAGGTGAAATAGAGACCTTTTACAACACCAAAGACAACGCTAAATATAACACCCCATCAACCCGCCCGGTGGAAAGCATGATGTGGAAGAATAAGTTTTAATAAGTTCATAGTTGATGGTTCATAGATCATAGTAAGAATTATGAGAAACAGACCATTGTTCATCAACCAAGTTATTACTAAGCCTCAAATCTAATTAAACCTTAATTATTTAGTTTCTGGTACGTAATCTACGGGTAACAGTTCGGCTACGAGCCTATTGCCCCAATTGCCATCAAAAACGAGGCTGCGGGGATTGATTATTATACCATTATTATCGTAAAGTGAATATGGGCCATTGAATATAAGCGTAGTGGTTAGTGGATCGTCAAGAAATTCGGGTGAACTTTTGGAGGACGATATTGACTTATCCTGCCGATGTGCTTTCTTTTTATTATAAATTATATATAGACAATCGGTAAAGCTTAATGCAAAGGTACCGGGCTCATTCGTAAGCTTTACGAAATCATTTATAGTTAAAGGTGTGCTTACCAGGGTTTGCAGAAATTTCGCATTAAAGCCATCGTAAGCAGGATTGGGCTTCCTGATCAATCTCAATGCTTTAAATCCCTCATCTTCCAGTGTGTTGGATATAGTAGATCGCAGAAAGCGCATGCTGGAACCTTCATAGGCATCAAGCCTGTTCTTTTTCCATTTACGTATTTGAGACTTTGATCCTTTAAGCTCCTCGAACAAGGTGGTTCCCTCGTAATAAAAATCCCCGGTTTTGTCATCACGGTTAAAATCCGACAGCATATATCTTATTTTATAACCGAGCGCTTTATTTTCTATTTCCAAGTAATCACTCGACTTTGCAGTAAAAGTCTTCGTTTGTCTGTCATAATCTAAATCAAGTATATCTGGTAGATTTTTATTTAGTATTTTACATTGTCCGGCATATTCTGATTCGCCAAAGAAATAACGTTTAAACGTTTCGTAATTTTTTGCCCAGTCATCTTTTGATTTAATACGGACTTCCTTTAACAGGATCATTTTAGAGACAATTTCAATGGCAGGCAGTTTAACATCTGCATTTACCATCACATTTTGGTGGGAGGTTTCATAACCAACAATAGATACGACCAGGTCATATTGCCCAAGCCTAACGCCGGTTAAAGTAAAGGTGCCATCATCATTAGTTTTGGTACCAACCACAGCATTATTCAAAAACACGCTGGCACTGGCTACCGGAGTTTTATCACTGCTATTTATAATCTTACCTGTAATAGTAAACTGAGAAATGGCGGTAAACGGCAGAAGCAACAGTAAAAATAGTAGTGATTTAAACATATTTAAAGATAAACTAAATATTTAGTTTAATTAAATTCGTTTTAAAAAATAGTAACTCTGTATTAAATTTCTGATATACAAATACTTGCATAAAGCAATTTACGGCTTGAATATTTTTCTTGAAAAAAATGAAAAAACATATTAAACCTTTTTTAAAAACGTTGTTCTTATGTATAATTAAACAACATACGTATGAAAAGAATATTATCAATCATTGGCTGCGTAATAGTACTGGCAGCGTCTTCGTGTACTAAGAAATACATTACGCCTAACCCCAACTTAACTGTATTTGCAAACATAAACCCATCTGACTGGACATTGTCAACCGATGGAAAATCTTATTCAGCTCCAATTGATGTAAAAGCAATAGGAGACGATTTTAACCATTATGGTGCTGTAATAGTTTCTATTTACTATCCGGCAGTAAATCCTAATGACGAAGTTTATGAGCAATTGCCAGAAGTTTATGGTGGTACTTCATTTAGTTACACCTACAATGCGGGCAGCGTAGCAATTTATGCTCAGTCGCCTGATGGAACCACACCTATTAAACCAACAGATGCTATTAAAGCGAAAATTGTGTTGGTAGCTTCTAATTAAAGATTAGAGTAATTCTTAAATTTAAAAGCCTCAAGTAGAAATACTTGAGGCTTTTTGCTTTTCTGATAGCTACTTATTTACCAGAGCTTTTAAGTCGATATAATTAATATGATCCAGATCATCACTCCCCATAAAAAGCTTACCTCCATATTCGTATACTGACGATATTTCACTAACTACATTTCCATCTGTATCATAATAACAGTTTAATATTTTACCATCCTCATTTACATGTAGAAGTAAGCCAAAGAGTTGGGCCTTGGGCCTCATAAAGGCAGGTAATCCAAATGCTATTTTTTTAAGCAGAGGATGAGGGTGCATGTTATCTAACTGATCATTCCGGGTGGTAGTAAATGCAAGCCAAAAGGTTCCATCCGGCCTCCGCACTATATTATTGGGAAACCCGGGAAGGTTATCGCTTATTATTTCCTCTGTTCCCTTTTTCTCACCTTTTATCCATATTTTTCTTAGCCGATAAGCTCCCATATCAACTGCTATTATAGCATTTTCATCCTGCGTCAGCGAAACCCCATTGATCCCTAAAAAACCCTTTTTAATGGTTTCCAATTTTTTTGTCGAATGGTGATAGCAATATAATCCTCCCTGGGGTTTTCCTGATGCCAGTACTTTTATCATATTATCTTTATTAAAAGAATAATCGCTTGATGTTACCGAAAAATAAATATCTCCGTTTGAAGCGATATCCATATCGTTTGGAATAGTAAAGGGCTGATTGTCGCTATCATGTGTGGCCAGGTAAGTTACTCTGCCTAAACTATCAATAGAAGCGAGGCCTTTATCAATAACACAGGCAAGCAGATTGCCATCTTTATCAAATTGAATTGCGCCAAGCCATGCAGGTAAAGAAGCAAATTCAACTACTTTTCCTGTGACGAGGTTTATCTTTAAAATTTTCCCATTACTATGAAAATCCATTTTGTTTGTGCGGGCCCCGCAATATAAAAAGCCATTTCTCTCGGCTATATCCTCTGGTCCGTAGTAACCATGAAGAGAAAGGTGTTTCACGTTTTTTAATACTTCATTTTTTGATAAAATACCAGTATAGCCCTGATGTTTGGGTGGATAAAAAGCCCGTGGAGAATAGTCCCAATCGTTGATCAATGCATACGCAATAACCAATATAATAGTAGCCACCATCAGCAGGCAACCCCTGAAAATTATTTTTTTCATGTCGTTAATATTTTTTCAAAACTATATTAACGGTGATGCAAGAAAAATGACAATTGTTAGGAAATTGCTGTAGATTGTGTTATTTCTTTTCTGATCCGGCTTAATGATTCTGGTGCGATCCCCAAAAACGATGCTACATATTGAATAGGTGTTTGCTGCACAATTTTAGAAGGCTTTTCTTTTATGAATTTAAGATACCGGTCTTTAGCCTTAACATGATGCTGGTTTTCAAGTAAATTGGACAGGCACATTACGGTTTCTTCCATCAACTTTCTCCCGACAATATTCCAGTTTGGAATAGTATCGTAAAGATATTGCATTTCTTTATGCGAAATTTCGAGAGTTATTGAATCCTCAATACATTGAATATAATCGTTGGTTGGGCTTTGTGATAAAAAACTTCCGGCAGAAACTATAAAGCGATCATCGCAAGCCAGATAGGTAGTAATCTCCTTACCATCCTGTAAATGAAACATCCTCACAAGGCCCTTCTTGATAAAAAAAAGATTTTTACATACGTTTCCTGATTGTAGCAGAAAGTCTTTTTTTAAGTACTGTTTAATTTTAAACTTTGTCGATATTATTTCTATTTCACTATCGGTAAAGCCAACAATTTCAGTAAGATTCCTGATCAATGATGTATTGTCCATAATCATTCAATAATGCTAATATAGCGTGTTTAGTGAGTAAATAATACTATTATAGATATAGACCGAAAAAAGTAAAGCCTTTGCATTTAATGCAAAGGCTTTACTTTTTTTAGAATAATCTCCAATAAGTTATTTCTCCATCTGCTCAATCACTTCAGGGGTTACACCTGTAAAGGAGAAACCACCATCGTGAAACAGGTTTTGCATAGTTACCATTTTGGTAAGATCGGAAAACATGCTTACGCAGTAATCGGCACATTGATCTGCATCGGCGTTACCAAGCGGACTCATTTTCTCGGCATAGTTTATAAAGCCGTCGAAGCCTTTAACACCCGAGCCTGCCGTGGTGCGGGTTGGTGATTGCGATATAGTATTTATACGTACATGTTTCTTTTTACCATAGTAATAACCAAAGCTGCGGGCAATACTTTCCAGATAGGCTTTGTTATCAGCCATATCGTTATAATCAGGGAATACACGTTGGGCGGCTATATAAGTAAGAGCCAATACTGATCCCCATTCGTTTATAGCATCCATTTTCATAGCTGTTGATAAAACCCTGTGCAGGCTAAGCGCTGATATATCTAAACCTTTATGTGTAAAATCGTAATTGTTTTCAGGGTAAGAAATTCCCTTACGAACATTAACACTCATACCTATGGAGTGCAGTATAAAATCGACACCGCCACCAAAATGTTCCTGCGATTTCGTGAACAGGTTAACCAGGTCATCGTTACTGGTAACATCGGCGCCCACAACAGGTGCGTTGCATTGTTCGGCCAGTTTATTTAATTCGCCCATACGTAAAGCAATAGGGGCATTGCTCAAAATAATTTCTGCGCCTTCTTCTACAGCCCGCTGAGCTACTTTCCAGGCTATTGATTGCTCATTAAGAGCGCCAAAAATTATCCCTTTTTTACCTTTTAATAAGTTGTAAGCCATGTTTCGAGTTTGATTATAATGCAGGCAAAGGTATATATTTATTGTTTAGAATGAAATGGATACGTTTTGTTAACAAGGGGGTTATAATAGCATATCTGGCAGTTATTATAGCGGATAAATTATCATCATTAACATAGCCGCAAAATAAAACACCCCGACAGAAGTATTGCTGACCGGGGTGTTTTTATATGTTTTAGCCTCACCTAAATCCTCTCCAAAGCAGAGGACTTAAACTGCACTCTTTTGAATCCTCTCCCTTGGAGAGGGCAGGGTGAGGCTAAACCGTTACCTTTACTTTTAATTCATAGAAAAAGAAGCTGTACCGCAAGTAAGGTTGACATTGTTAAACTGGGCCAGGGTCCCGCTGGCGCTGTAGGTTACAGCACATGACACGCCTGAAAAATTGTGGTTACTTCCACTGGTTGCCGGGACTATGGCTACTGTATAAGTACCTGCCGGAACAGTGATTTGCGAACTACCATTTGGCATTGGAAATTCATGATCATAGCTTGAGTTATTAAATATTATGCGATAATTACCACCGGTATTACTCGTCAAGGTTACTGTTACAGAGGTGGGAGCTTTATGGGTGGCTGCTACCGGGGTTTTTACAACAGATTTGCCTGCTAATGACATAGCGAAACTGGCTGCGCAGCATATAAAAATGCCACATACTACTAAGATTTTTTTCATGGTTTTGATAGGTTAAGTGTAATTTATGGTTAATAAATAATTGATAGTTAAATATAAAATATTTTGTGTGGAAATATTTATTACTGGATTAAAATAATTTTTACTCAGATAATTTAGATTAATCAGGAAGCCATAGGGAGCTTTTACTAAAATGGCCAAAATAAAATAATTTGTATACTGGTTTCGACAGATAGTTAAAAGCTAACGACAGAAAATATAAGGCAGTCGACGGGTACAAAACCAATAATTTAAATATAATGTAGCATTTTGAACATCTGCGTATCTAACAGCCGGAATAAACGATAAGCATAAAACAGGAGCATGACGATTTTAACAGGTATATTGGATAGCGTGCCGACTTTACAAAATAAAGCCCTCTATGGTGTTTGAAGATATTTACCGTGATTATTGGAACAAAGTGTTCAGAATTTGCATGGGTTATGTTAATGATACTGATGTGGCAAAAGATATTGCCCAGGAAACTTTTATAAATATATGGAAGCAGTTGCCAAACTTCAGAAATGAATCGGCCATAGGAACATGGATATTCAGGATTGCATCAAATAATTGCCTGAGGCAGATTGAAAGACAAAACCGCATGCCAAAAACTGAACTGCCAGAGCAAATTGAAGATAAACACGAACCTGATAAAGAGTGGCAAACCAAGCTGCTATATAAATGTATTGCAGAATTACCGGAGACCGATCGTATTATTATTTCATTAGAGTTGGAAGATGTAAAGCAGGCAGAGATAGCTAAAATAACCGGGCTATCGGAAAGCAACGTACGTGTACGCATTTACCGGATAAAAGAAAAGCTGACCTTAAAATTTAAACAGCATGAGCAACACAATTGATTTTAAAGCGCTGTGGAACCGCGAAGAAACCAGCGCTCCCGATGTACGGCAAATTTTCGCCAGGGCCAATAAGCTCAACCGAAATTCGCGCAGGAAGATTATGGTGTGCAATATTTTACTGATACTCACCATTATCTTCTATGCGTTCATGTGGTGGTATTTTCACCCCCAACTGATTACCACGAAGATTGGCTGGACGCTGATGATCGGCGCTATGGTAATGTATGTGATTTCAAATTATCAGTTATACCCTTTACTTATTAAAGCCGATATGGAGACGGATAGTCATGCCTTTTTATTGCAGATGATCCGTATCAAACACAAACAGGAGTTCATCGATAACATGATTATCAAACTTTATTTCCTGATGCTGGGGGGCGGTTTAGGGTTATATTATATAGAATACCTAAAACGCGGCACATTGCTTTTGCAGTTATCTATTTACTGCGTCACATTAGCGTTACTTGCGCTCAACTGGTTTTATATGCAGGAACGCAAAACAAGAAAGCAGCACAAAGCCATTAATGATGTTATTAATAAGCTGGAGGAAGTAAACAGGCAATTGCTGGATTAAAGACGGGTAACCTATATCTACCTGTTGATATGGATTACCCGCAATAGTAAAAATTAAAATATCACGCCATCTGGTGGTACTACGCCTTTTAACCGCAGATAGATGGCTGTTTGGCCGCGATGATGCGCCTGGTGCTCAAAAGTTTTACCAAAAGCTGCTGCTTTTGGTATTTCAAGGTCGCCATATTTAACCGTTTCAGTTAGCTGCTCCGGCGTTATTTCACTTAAAGCATCAATTATAAAATCGTAGCTGTCCATTACTGCCTTGGTTGTAACCTCTTTGGTTGGTTCAATTGTTTGTTGTGCCGATGTATAACCAAGAGGGCTTGGTTTGCCGCTTGCTACTGAAATAAAATAATAATTAGCGTCTACAATATGAAGCATCTGCTGTGCAAATGACCAGATCTCGGGGGTTGGCTTAAAATCATAACCATCAGCAGGCATTGCATCCAGATACCTTTTTGTGTAATCTTTGGCGTTTTCCCAGGTTTTGTTTATTACTTCTTGTGTTGTCATTTTTTTGTTTATTAATAGAAATTATGCACAAACGTAGTTGATAGTCAAAATATTAGTTGGGTGTGGATATGCCAACTTAAGGGGTTGTTTGTGCCAGTGGTTTACAGTAACTTAGTTACATGAAACACGTATGTTTTTTATTACCTGAAGGTGTTGTAATGCCAGGCACTATGCTGAGCTCGATAGAAATTTTCGAGGCAGCAAATGATTTTTTAACCCAAAACGGGAAAAGCCCTTACTATAATATAAGTGTTATAGGTGCAAATGTTAAACAGCCGCTGCACAACTCACAGTTTATGATACAGCCTAATACGCTGAACTATAAAAAAGCAGATCCTGATCTTATTATAATACCTGGTTTACACTGGCAAAATAACTTCTCAATTAAAGAGAATAAAGATGTTATTCAATGGATGATCAGCAAACATGCCGAGGGTTGTGAATTGGCAAGCTTATGTACAGGGTCGTTTTTCCTTGCAGCTACAGGACTTTTAAATGGTATTGAGTGCTCTACCCATTGGAGAGGAGAGGATCTGTTTTTAAGCATGTATCCTGATGTGAAACTTTGCACAGATAAAATTATAACAGACAATAACGGAATATATACGTCTGGCGGTGCCCAATCCTCACTTAATCTCATCTTATACCTTGTTGAAAAATATAATGGGAGGGAAGTTGCTTTATATTGTTCAAAGGTTTTGCAAATAGATATTGAACGCAGTTCGCAATCGCCTTTTATGTTGTTTACCGGCCAAAAAGATCATAATGATGAAGCGATTAAAAAGGTTCAGCAGTTTATTGAAAAAAATATATATGAAAAGGTAACCGTTGAAATACTTGCTGAAAAATTTGCAATGAGCAAAAGAAGTTTTATCCGCCGCTTTAAAAATGCAACTAATAATGTCCCTGTTGAATATATTCAGAAAGTGAAAGTAGAGGCGGCAAAGCGAGGCCTTGAAGGGAAAGGAAATAATATTAATGAGGTAATGTATTCAGTAGGATATTCTGATATTAAATCTTTCCGTACCATTTTTAAGAAAGTAACAGGACTGACGCCGTTAGAGTACAAAATGAAATTTAGTTACGGTACCTCTAAAACCATAAAACAAATTCAATGATCCGGATACTATTGCCGGATAACTAACTGTTCAGTAATTCCCTCGCATTTTGCATTGCACTTTCGCCCGGATTATCGCCGCTTAGCATTTTTGCTATTTCTAAAATGCGTTCATCCTTACCTAACTGTTTAATACGGGTATAAGTTGTTGCGCTCTCCTCATCTTTGTAAACAAAATAGTGGCTCTGGCCTTTACTTGCAATCTGGGGCAGGTGTGTTATGGTAATAACCTGTAAATTTTCGGCAAGGCGCTGCATGATCAACCCAACCCGGTTGGCTACCTCGCCGGAAACACCTGTATCTATTTCATCAAAAATAATAGTAGGTAATGCTGTGTTTTTAGCAATAAGCGATTTAATACTCAGCATTAGCCTTGAAAGCTCGCCGCCCGACGCTACTTTACTCATTTCGGCAAGGGCGTGACCTTTGTTAGCAGTAAAAAGGAAGCGGACTACATCAATCCCGTCGGCCCCCAAACCTCCTAAAGGGGAACTGTGTCCTGCAGTTGAAGATAGCTCGATTTTAAGGTTGGAGTTGGCCATCCCCATTTCAGCGAGGGTTTGTAATACCTGTTCCTCAATTAGTGGGATCACCTTTTTGCGGTTGGCCGATAGTTTGGCAGCCAATTTATCAAGCTCTGCTTTATCTATGTTTAATTGCTCTTTTAGTTTTTCAATGGCTTCGTCACCAAAAACAGCCTGTTGAATTTTGCCTGAAAGATCATCCTGTAATTGCAATAATTCGGCATTGGTATTTACCCGGTGTTTTTTCTGTAAATTATAAATAAGGCTCAGGCGGGTATTTATTTCTTCGGCACGGACCTCATTCGTATGGGTGCGCTGTTCAATAATTTCTATTTCGGTGGCTATATCCTTTAACTCAATAACTGTACTGTTTAACCGCTGATGTAATTCAGCAATTTGCGGATTGAATTTTTCGAGGGATAATAGCTGATGTCCTGCTTCGCGTAATTGTATAATGGCCGATGTTTCACCTTCTTCCATTAGATAGAATGCGCCCAGCAGGTTGCGTTTTATTTCACCGGCATTGTTAAGCGAGTAAAGTTCCTGTTCTAATAACTCCTGTTCGTCTGCAGAAAGTCCGGCTTTTTCCAATTCATCAAATTGGAACTGGTAATAATCCAAATCGGCTTTTGCCTTGTCGCTTTCATCAATCAACTGTTGCAGTTTAGATATCGCCTTTTTGTATGCCCTGAATTTCGATCTGTAACTATCCAGTAGCTCATCATGTTTGGCAACTGCATCAACAACCAATAGCTGAAACTCAGGATCGTTAATTTCCAGGGTGGCATGCTGAGAGTGGATGTCGATCAACCTTTCACCTAATGCTTTAAGTGCATTTAAATTAACAGGGGTATCGTTTACAAATGAGCGTGACTTACCATCGGCAGAGATCTCACGCCTTAATACGGTTTCGGCCTCATAATCAAGATCATTATCCTCAAAAAACTGTTTTAAGTGAAAAGCGCCAATTTTAAATGAACCCTCGATCACGCATTTTTTTTGCTGATTGAAGAAATAACGGCTTTCGGCACGCTGACCCAAAATAAGCGAAAGTGCACCTAATATGATGGATTTACCAGCGCCTGTTTCGCCTGTAAGTATATTTAAACCCTGATCAAAACTGATTTCAAGGTTATCAATTAATGCGTAATTACTAATACTGAGCTTTTGAAGCATAAAAAAAGTATCCTTGTTTGGAGGATACTAAATTACGGGTTTTATTGGGAGATTAGAGGCTGGAGGTTAGTGAAAAATTATTCAGCCCCCAGCCCCTGGTTATTAATTATTTTCAGACTCTTCGGTCTGTTCTGTTTTATCAGCTTTTTCTTTCTTTTCTTGTTTTTCTACTTTTTCTCTTTTCTCATGCCTTTCAGCCTTTTCTGCTTTTTCCGACTTTTCATCATCAGTGTTATAATTAAAATTATAATCAAAGCTGAAATTCATTTTTGATTTTAAGTATCTCCGGTACTCGGGGCTGCGCTGATAAGCGGTCATTTTTTTAACGGCTTGATCCAATAACCGCTGCTCGTTTCTTATCTCAGCATTATCCTGAAACTGGCTCATTTGGCGGCCCAACCTGTCCATTTCTTTTTGTCTTTCTTTTATTGCCGGGTCATCATAAGCTTTGCTCAAGCTATCACCAAGCATCTGAATTTTTTTACTTTTAGCTTTAAATTCAGGGGACTCATAATGGGCTGATACCTGTTTACCCATCTTTTCTAAATCCTCCTGGGTCCTTTTAATATCCGCCGGGATATGGGTATCCAGCTCAGCCTGATACTTTTTGTAATTATCGCTTTCCCTGTCTCTATTATCGTAATAAAAATCCTCAGGAATACCATATTTCTTTCTCAGCTCATTGTTCATTTTTTTAAACTCCGGCGTCTGATAGTAAGCGCCTATTTTGCGGCCTTTTTCGCCCATTTGCGCAGTAATCGCTTGTATTTTGTCGTCGCCACCATAGTTTTTTGAATAGGCCTGACCAGCTTCTGATAGCTCTTCCTGTAATTTTTTCAGCTCTGGACGATTATAAAAATCCTGCATTACTTTACCATTTTCTTCCAATTCGTGCTGAACCTGTTTAAATGCATCACTTTGATAGTAAGCACTAATTACTTGCGAATGCTTTTGTATTTCGGCGCTTAAAGCCTGCATTTTTTTATCGCCATCTTCATCAGCGTAACTATCCTCACTATGCTTAACAGCATGGGTAGCTTTTTTAGCCGTGTGTGCCTGAGTGTGCGCAGATTTTTTTACAGCTGCTTTGCGGCCCGTATCAGCAAGCAGGCGGTTAATTATAGGTGTAAATGCTTTTACAGAGATTTTTCCCTGGGCAATTTCGGGGTTAAGCAATGTTGCTATTCCTATTCCCGCGGTTAATATAAGCATGGCCAGCAATGTCGGGCGCAGGCTTGGTATTTGTTTTTTCGTTTTCATGATTCTTTCAATTCTGTTTAATAAATGGTACTTTTTGCCTGTTGCGGCCAGCGCTAGCTGCCAGTCGTTTTGGCGGGTTTGCTCCAGCTTTAATAAAGCCTTTGCGTATATGATAGGGTCTGCAGTGGCCTTTACAACCAGGTCATCGCAGCAATTCTCACGTTCTTCGTTAATAATCTTATTGATCAGTTGTGCACACGGGTTAAAGAACAACAGTATAGCTATAACCTGCTGTATCATGTTAACCAGGTAATCGTTGCGTTTTATATGGGCCAGTTCGTGTAATATAATAGCCTCAATTTCCTGTGTAGATAAATAAGTGGATAAGGTAAAAGGCAACAAGATGACCGGTTTAAAATATCCTGCCATGCAAGGCACATCAACCAGCTTGCTCAACCCAATCTTTACCTTATTGCTAATGTTAAGTTTGTTGCTAAATTTATTTACGGCGTGCTGCAATGCAATATCAATGCTCATGTTTTGCTTTATGGCATTTATTTTTTTACGCGCCATTATAAGACGGGTAGTATTAAACACCAGTCCCAAAACATATACGGCAGTTATATAAGGCAGATATTCCTCGATACTATAATAGTAACGGAGGCTTTGGTCATTAAACTGCCTGATGCCTGCAGGAAGCTCAGCCAATAATGGCATTACTGATAGCTTTGAAGGGACGGTAGCCAGCCAGTTATAAATACTGATCTCATTTATTAATGTGTAACCAAACCAGCAGGTTATAGCAAAGAGACTTATTACAGCAAACAGATATTTTTTTGAGGCTGATAACTGCCCCGAAAACATTAATGCTAATCTTAATACAAAATAGACCAGTAAACCCTGCCATAATGAGTGGATAATGGTTATGCCTAAAACCTGGCTGATATTATACAGTATGTTTTGCATTGTATTAAGTTAAGCGTCAGTATTAAATTGGTTTACTTAGTCTTCTTTTACAGTATCTTTTTCCGGAACGTATATTTTAGTACCGCTAACAGAATCTTTTAATTTCCATTTATGGTTCCTATAGTATTTACCTTCTTTTTTTAAATCTTCCATCTGTTTCTTCCACTCAGGGCTATCGAATTGTTTTTTCATTAGTTCGCCCTGTTTCTTTATCTGTTCCATCTGTTTCTTCCACTCAGGGCTATTGAATTGTTTTTTCATTAGCTCACCTTGTTTCTTCATGGTTTCCACCTGACTTTTCCACTCAGGGCTATCGAATTGTTTTTTCATCAATTCGCCCTGTTTTTTTATGTTTTCCATCTGGCCTTTCCATTCAGGACTATCAAATTGTTTTTTCATCAGCTCACCCTGTTTCTTCATGTTTTCCACCTGGCTTTTCCATTCGGGGCTATCGAACTGTTTTTTCATCAATTCACCTTGTTTCTTTATAGTTTCCATTTGGCTTTTCCATTCCGGGCTGTTGAACTGTTTTTTCATTTCTTCACCCTGTTTTCGCATGGCAAGCACCTGGTTTTTCCATTCAGGGCTATCGAATTGTTTTTTCATCAATTCGCCCTGTTTCTTTATGGTTTCCATCTGGTTTTTCCATTCAGGACTGTCGAATTGTTTTTTCATCAGTTCGCCCTGTTTCTTCATTGCTTCCATCTGGCTTTTCCATTCAGGGCTTACAAAGAATTTTCTTACAGAATCGGATGCAAAACTATCCCCATCATCATAAATCTCAGTCTTATTTTTATAAGCGAGCTTTTCCGAAGTGATTTTAGCTTTTTTTCCTTTGGCAATAATTTTACCCTTGTGTTTATGTTTTACAGTATCGCTAAGCAGGATATTATTGGTTGAATCAACTGCGGCAGCAAAACTTTCGGTAGTTAATAATTTTGCCTTTTTTAAAGTCACTGCTGCTTCGGCAATTTTGGGATTAAACCATGCAATACAGCTAATGCTTCCGGTTAACAAGAACAGCGCTATTACAAAATGGCGCATGTTGCCCATATGTTTCTTTGTTTTCATAATTCTTTCAATTCTGTTTAATAAATGGAACTTTTCGCCGGTTACAGCAAGTGCAAACTGCAGGTTTAGCGTCTTTACCTCCTCAAGCTTTAGTAGAGCTTTTGCGTAGGTAAGCGGCTTACCGGTTTTTTCAACAACAAGATCATCGCAACCATTTTCCCTTTCCTGGTTTATTATGCGATTAATAAGATGTACAAAAGGGTTAAAGAAAAGCATTATGGTTATAACCTGCTGCAGCAAGTTTATTAGATAATCGTTTCTTTTAATATGCGAAAGTTCATGTAATAAAATAGCTTCTACTTCTTCTGAAGATAAATCGGTACAAATTGATACCGGCAAAAGTATAAGCGGTTTAAAGTAGCCAATCATACAAGGCACATCTATCATTTCGCTGAATTTTAACTGTACTGGTTTTTTAATGTTCAGCTTTTTTGAAAAGGTGTCGATATACTGCTGCAATTGCCCGGCAGATATGAGTGATTGTTTTATTTCCCTTATTTTATCCCATTCCCAGCCAAGCCTTACCAGGTTTATTATAAGACCGGCAAAATACAAGGCGCATATATAAGGCAGGTAACCGGCAATGGTAAAATACCAGGCTGATTGATAATGGCTGTTTGCTGACAGGTTTAAGTAGGGTAGCAGGGGCAGTGCATTGTGCGATTTTAAACTCACCCAGTTATAAGCATTTATCTCTGTTAATAAAGTATAAATAAAGCACGCCGATATAGATAACATTGCAAAAAGAGCCAGGTTGTATTTTTTTACTGCTGATAATGAAGGGATGCCTGAAAATGCTATCCTTAAAATAAAATATATAAGTAACCCCTGCCATAACGAGTGGATGATGGAGATACCTAATACCTGGCTTATATTGTACAATATGGTTTCCATTGTTTTAGTTTATTAGTGATCAGAGACCAGAGATTAGTTATCTCTTCAGTTTCTGATCGTATATTTTACTTTACTTTTTCCTAACCTCTGGTCGCTAATCTCTAGCCTCTACTCTCAAACTGTTTTAAATAATCTTTAATAGCATCGATCTCATCCTTTGATGCACGGTGATGGCCCAAAGCCTGTATCACGAGGTCGGAAGTTGAGCCTTTAAATACGGTCGATATAATTTTATCAAGTGCGGTTTGCTGTGCTTCTTCACGGCTTATCAATGCTTTATATAAATGGGTTTTGGCTGTTGTATCGCGTTCAACCAATCCTTTATCATGCATTATCTGCATTAACTTTAATGTTGTGGTGTAACCGGCATCTTTATTTTTTGCCAATTCCTCATGCACGTCGCGAACGGTACATTGACCTTTTTTCCAGATCACCTGTAAAATTTCCAGCTCGCTTTCTGTCGGTTTTATTTCCATGTTATTTTATTGTACGAATTTCTTCGTACAAATATGTACGATAGATTTCGTATTTGCAAATAATTTATAAACTTTTTTAAAAAAGACGCTGAAAAAAGCGAAGTGTTACAGGATAGGAAGCTGAAAACTAAAAGAATAAAGCTGAAAAGGATGAATTTGGAAGGATAAAGCAGAAGGCTCTACTGATTCGGGCTTTGGTCTTTCTGCTAAACCTACTGCTTTTGCAGTTCTTTATATTTAAGACCATTAGCCGGATCGACCTCGCTAAGCAGGTTCATGGCCTGCAGTCGTTCCTGCGAATCGGCTTTGCTGAAAATAGATACAAGTTCATCTCTTTTTGCAGTGAAAAAGATGAGCGGGAACATGCTTCCAAGCCGCTGCCTGTCAACCTGCGAAAGGGTTGGAAGAATAGAGGCAATTTCTTTACGGCCCTTACCTGCATTATCGGCCATAACATCCAGGCCATTGCGATGGTAATCGTACATAAAATCGCGCAATGGCAGGTAAAGTTTATTGTTCAGGTTTTCAGCAAGCCAATAACGGTTGATGTTGCCATCAAAGGCTTTCCATCCTTTATTTGGCGCCCCCTGTGCATTGGTTACCACGGCCTGGGCGCTGGCAAAATAGGGCGTGCCTCCAAATTTTCCAAACGTATCATAATCCATGCCTATAATTACATAAGCATAAAAAGCCATTATCGAACTTAAATTACTTTGGAAATTCTGATCGGTATAATCAATACTTTGCCCTTCGGTATAAGTAAAATCAATGTCCTTATCGTTAATATTTAACAGGGTAGAAGTGTACGATGAATTGTAAACCGGCCTTGACGATTGTACCTGCAGCTCGCCTGTAAAGTTGCTGCTGCCATCCCAGGTGGTAATGTTTAGTATAAAATTGCAGTCTATCCTTTCCTGTGGCTGTATATCATCTGCACACCATTTGCGGCCATTTAAAAAATCCTTCATTGCAGTTTCAAGCGTTTGAAGGATTCGCTTATTGGTGGATTGTATTTTAGGTGAAACAACCTGTACGCGTGCATTTAAATCTTGTGCAATAGCCCGAAGGCTTAAACAGGCTAACAGAATATAAATGCTAAATGCTTTCATTTTTTTATAAGTTCAACAACCTTTTGGCAAATATCGTGAGCAACCTCATCCTTACTTTTAAGGTTATAGGCAGTTTTTTGTAAGTTTCTATCTATAATAGTTATTTTATTGGTGTCTTTTTTAAATCCGGCACCCTCATCGTTCAGCGAATTTAATACAATAAAATCAAGGTTTTTCTTTTGTAGCTTATCTATCGCATTTTTTTCTTCGTTGTTGGTTTCCAGTGCAAAACCAATCAGTATTTGCCCGGGTGCCTTTTGCGCACCTAAAGTGCTTAATATATCAACCGTTTTTTTTACATCGATGCTAAAACCAGCATCCTGCTTTTTTATTTTTTGATCAGCTACTGTAACAGGAGTATAATCTGCCACTGCGGCGCTCATTATACATACTTTGGAAGTTTTGAAGTTTTGCAGGCAGGCCTCCAGCATTTCTCCTGCCGAGGTTACATCTATGCGTTTGATGGATTGTTGCCGGCTTACCTGCGCTGTCGGCCCACAAACAAGGGTAACATCGGCACCTAATGCTGCCAGTTCATCGGCAATGGCAAATCCCATTTTACCGGATGAATGATTGCCGATAAAACGTACAGGATCGATAGCTTCATAAGTAGGCCCGGCAGTAACCAGGACCTTCTCATTAGCTAAGGGAAGTTTTTTTTTGATATCTGCCGATATAAATTCCATCATTTCTTCCGGCTCGGCCATGCGGCCCTCGCCATGAAGCCCGCTTGCCAGTTCGCCTGTTCCCGGTGGGATCAGGATATTTTGGAAAGATTGAAGCTTGCTGATGTTTTCCTGTGTAGCAGTATGTTTCCACATATCCAAATCCATGGCAGGTGCAAAATATACCGGACACTTTGCCGAAAGATAAACTGCCATCAGTAAATTATCGCACAATCCGTTGGCCATTTTGGCGAGTGTATTAGCGCTTGCCGGAGCTATGATCATTAAATCGGCCCAGAGGCCTAATTCTACATGGTTATTCCATTCACCTGTTTCAGGTATAAAGTAATCAACCAGCACAGGGTTTTTTGAAAGGGTGGAAAGTGTGAGTGGAGTTATAAAGTTAGTAGCATCGGGTGTCATTACCACCTTTACATTTGCCCCGCTTTTAACCAGTAGCCGTACGAAGGTTGCCGATTTATAAGCCGCAATACTACCACAGATGCCTAAAACTACATTTCTCATAAGCCCCTTAATCCTCTAAAAGAGGAATTAGTAAAATTTAAAATTAAACAAAAAAACTCCCATTGGGAGTTTTTTATATCATAAAGCACCTCTTACTCCCCCTTCAGGGGCGAGGGCCTCTTATACTTCTTTAGCCGGGTTGCGGTAGTAAATCTTATCGTCTAAAAATTCCTGAACTGCTACCAATGATGGTTTAGGCAGTTTTTCGTAATATTTAGAGATCTCAATTTGTTCGCGGTTTTCAAAAACCTCTTCCAGGTTATCGTTTGAAGATGCAAATTCCGAAAGCTTTTGGTGCAATTCTTCTTTTACATTGTTCGAGATCTGGTTTGCTCT
>JABDFZ010000072.1 GCA_013286325.1 Bacteroidota bacterium
ACAGCCGATGCTAAATACACTATGAATAACAGCAAGGACGGTACGCGCTGGTGGATTCAGATAGATGGCCTTACCGCGGGCACTGAATATGCTTATCAATATTATGTTGATAATTCATTAAAGGTAGGTGACCCGTACTGTGAAAAGATCCTTGATCCTGATAATGATAAATACATCCCAACTACGGTTTATCCTAACTTAAAGGCTTATCCTGTAGGAAAAACAACAGGTATTGTGAGTGTAATGCAATCCAATCAGCCGGCTTACACCTGGACAACTACCAGTTTTACCCGCCCCGATCCTAAAAACCTGGTTGTTTACGAATTACTGGTGCGCGATTTTGTAGCTACACACAGCTATAAAACCATAAAGGATACCCTGAACTATATTGCCCGTTTGGGTGTTAACGCTATTGAACTTATGCCAATAAGCGAGTTTGAAGGTAACGATTCATGGGGTTATAACCCCGACTATTATTTCGCTCCTGATAAATATTACGGTACGAAAAATGATTTAAAAGCACTTATCGACGCCTGCCATGCAAAGGGTATAGCCGTAATACAGGATATAGTTCTTAACCACTCTTTCGGCTCATCGCCAATGGTGCAATTGTATTTTGCTAACGGTGCGCCAACTGCTCAAAACCCTTGGTACAACACAGTACCAACACACCCGGCTAATGTTGGTTATCAGTTCAACCACCAAAGTGCAGCCACTAAATACTTTGTAAAGAATGTGCTGAAATGGTGGGTGCAGGAATACCATATTGATGGCTTTAGGTTCGATCTTGCAAAAGGGTTTACCCAAACCTATTCAGGCCCTACCGATTACAATGCATGGGGGCAATATGATGCCAGCCGCGTTGCCATCTGGAAAGATTATAACAATTACATGAAAAGCCTCGATCCGAAACTTTATGTGATACTTGAATATTTTGCAGGTAACCAGGAAGAAGGCGAACTGGCTAATGAGGGTATGATGACCTGGACTAACCTTAGTACCCCCGGAGAACAGGCCTTGATGAGCTTTAATGATTCTGGCGGATCGTGGGATATATCGGGCTTGTTTTATGATGGTTATGGCTTTACAAATCCGTATGCCCTGGTAGCTTATTTTGAAAGCCATGATCAGGAACGCCTGCAGTATAAAAACAAGATGTATGGTAACAGTAACGGAACTTATAACATTAAAGACCCAGCAACAGGTTTAAAGCGCGATGAATTGGGTGCCGCATTTATGTTTTCGTCCCCAGGCCCAAAAATGGTTTATGAATTTGGTGAACGTGGGTATGATATCGGCCTTGGCGATGATAATACAAAGCTGCAGTTTAAAGACCCGCATTGGGAATATATGAACGATGTTAACCGCCAGCATTTATTTAAAGTGTATTCGCAAATGATCAAATGGAAGATCAATAACGCAGTATTTGCAAGCACGAACTTTAAATACAGCTTAGGCGGAGCAGTAAAAACTATCCAGATGCTGGATGCTTCTAACAATATTGAGGTAATTGGTAATTTTGATGTGGTTGCTCAAACAGCCAATATAACTTTCCCGTCTACAGGAACCTGGTACGATAATTTTACAGGCACAAGCATTACAGTTTCAGCTTTGCCTTACAGTATGACACTTGCTCCTGGCGAGTACCATTTGTACAGTAATACGGCCTTGAAATAATAGCTATTAGCTAATTATAGAGAACAGACTTACGAAGTTTTTAAAACTTCGTAAGTCTGTTCTCTATAACTATTTCCCAAAATCGTAAAACTTCCACTGCGTTGTAAAATCGCGGGTTAAAGCCTGGTTGGTAAGGGTTGCCCTTACCATCTCAATCGGCATAGTGTTTTCCTTAATTATGGCATCGTGAAATTGTTTGTAGCTCATTTTACCGCCGTCAACGAGCTCACGCTTTAAGCTCATTAACTGCAGCCCTCCGGTAAGGTAGGCTACCTGGTAAAGCGGACTGTAATCCCCCTTAAACGACCTGCGGACTTCGCCCTCTGCATTAGCACGCTCATGGCCTACACGCTCAACTAAAAAGTCAATACATTGCTGTGGTGTCCAATTACCAAGATGATAGTTTAACGAGAAAATAATGCGTGCGCAGCGGTGCATCCGCCAAAACAGCATACCTACCCGTTCTTCAGGTGTTTTTGCAAAACCCTGATCGTATAACAACAGTTCCCAGTATAACGACCATCCTTCAATCCAAAACGGCGTATAAAACATATTGCGGTAGCTTTTATAACGGCTGTTCATAAAATACTGCAGGTTATGCCCCGGTAAAAGCTCATGCTGAACGGTTCCCCTTGAAAAATAAGGATTGTTGCCTCTCATGCTCATTAGCTTATCGGCTTCGTTCATGGTATTGGTGGGATAACTGATAATGATCTCACTGCCACCTAAAAAGAAAGGGTTTACCAATTGCTGTTCTGGTGTCATCATCGTCATTCCCCAGGTTTCTTCTGCCAGTGGTGGAATGGTTATCAGGTCGTGCGCTTTTATAAATGTAAGCGCATCGTTGTATAATTTTAATATCAGTTCAGGTTGTTTGCCAGCCGGTACATAGGTATTCTTTACCTTTTCAAGTGCTTTGTGCCAATCATCTCCAAACCCCATTTCCTGCGATGCTTTAAGCATTTCCTTATCGCAAAATGCAAACTCTTTATTTGCCAGCTTTATCAGCTCTTCCGGAGTATAAGGTATCATTTCGGCTTTTAACTCGCGCATCAGTTCATCATGGCCAACCGGCACACCTTTAATTCCGCTGCTGTCGGGTTTTTGCGTGGTGTTGATCTTGCCTTTGCTCATTATCAGTGTAGCATAGGTATTTAATGCAGAGTCAAGCTTTAGATAAGGCTTTGGTACCCACCATGTAAAATCAGGATCGTAGTTTATGTAGAAATCATAAAAGCTTTTTAGGCGGCTGCGTAAACCCAGCACAGCGGCTTTTCCTTTACGGGCCAGCGGCATATCAATTGATGAAAGGGCTGTGAACGATGCCTTTGAATTATTTAACGACTTTAAAACATTGTTAAGCTGCAAGGCAACATCCTGGCCATTAACCGATATTCCACGGCGGCGTTTCTTTTCCAATTGATAAATATCTTCAGCAAAAGGGATGTATGCGCTTATTTTATTATAATCATCCTCATCTACCTTTAACTCACCAAGATTAAACATTATTTGTTTTTTCAGTAAGGTATAATCTACCTTTCCGTAAATGCTCATGCTGTCGAAATCTGTCTGCTTAAGCTTTTCAAGATAATCATTGCCAATTTCAACCAGGCGTTTTCTCTCTTCGGGAGAAGTCTGCACTGACTGATTTTCATAACCATTAATAGCAGTATAAGGCGAGTAAAAATCTCTGATGGCATTAACATCCTGCCCGTATTGAATAATGAGCCCCGAAACTTCACTGGCTTGTTCATACATGGACGATTTTGGAGCGGTAGTTTGTGCTGCTAGGTTATTTATCGAACCCAAAAGAAGAAAATACAGCACAACTGGTTTTACTGAGCTTTTAAAAGCGTGTAAAAGAAATTTACATGACATAGTTATAGGATTAAGATTTACCGGGTGAAATATAGGATAATTTAATGCCTGATAAAAATAGCGGATAATATGGTTAGCGAATACCTGTAAATTAACAGGTTATAGCAGATTATTAGCAGAGGAGGAGGTACATAACCCGACCAAATGAGTAATGTATTTGTGTATAATTCATTTTTTATCCTGATTTTAGGCGTCCACAAACAATGAAACCATCATGGGCCACCGCTCACAAGCTGAAATGAATAAACCGGCCCATGATAGCTTCATCGCCATTAAAAACAATTTATTCTGATGAAAAACATGAACACTATTAAAACCCTGTTATTATTAACTTTCATTATTGCAGTAACTTCTGCTAATGCTCAAACAAAAACCATTAATACCAAAGCCGACTTTGATGCTGGACGTGTTAAAATAGACTCTCTTGATAACCAACTGATAAAAATATTAGGCGAACGGGAGAGAGTTGCGCAGGCAATAGGCGTATACAAAGCTAAAAACCATATTGCGCCATTGCAGGAAGCCCGGTTTAAACAAGTAGTTGCAAAGAGTATTGAAGCAGGTAAAAAGGAAGGCCTATCACCTGAATTTATTACAGAGTTGATGAATGCTATCCACAAGGAAAGTCTGAGATTGGAAAGTGATCCATCAATTATAAAGCAATAATATTTAAAACGGATGAAGATTAAGAACCAGCTAATTATAGCTTTTATATTGATAATAACCACCGCCAATGCACAGCAACTGCCTGTATGGGATGTAGCAAAACAAACAGGGATAACACAAGACTGGTTGGTTAAGCCTGTTGCCATAAAAGCACAGGTTTTTAAAAGTGCTAATGGTAAAGACATTATTTTGTATAATGGATTGGTTAAAAGAATATTCAGGATTTCTCCGAATTTAGCTTGTACGGATTACAGCAACCTGCATACAGGACGACAACTATTAAGAGCAGTACGAGAAGAGGCCCGGCTTACTATAAATGGCAAAAGTTATAACATTGGAGGATTAAAAGGTCAGCAGGAAAAGGCGTATTTATTGCCTGAGTGGGTTGATAGATTTACAGCTGATCCGAATGATTTTCAATATGTTAATTACGAGGTCCGGCCAATAACACCTCAGCTTAAATCTAAAATGAGGTTCTGGTCCTTGGGTACACAATACGGAACCGGTAAAACTATTTCTTTTTTATTTAAGGCGGGAGCTTCGGAATTATCAGGACTGGAGCTTAGGGTAAACTATGAAATTTACGATGGCCTGCCCTTGATAGTGAAATCGCTTTCTATTGAAAATAAAAGCAATAAAACATTTAAACTAAACAGGATAGTAAACGAAGTGCTGGGTTTGGTAGAGGAGGATAGCGCCGTTGATGGCGACTTTGAGCAAATGAAAAGGCCACAGGGTATTTATTTTGAAACCAATTATGCATTCAATAATGCAATGCGGTACGAACAAAGTGATCAAACCACACACTGGAAAACTGACTCAACCTACACCTCGCAAGTGCATTATCGTTTGCAGACCCCGGTTTTGATGGAGAACTATGAAGATAAAGCGCCTGGTATAGAACTTAAACCGGGTGGCCATTTTAATTCGGTACGGACCCATGAGCTATTGATGGATAGCTATGACCGTGAAGCCCGGGGAATGGCAGTAAGAAAAATGTACGCGGCTGTAGCGCCATGGACTTTGGAAAACCCTATATTTATGCACCTTGTAAGCAAAAACGATGAGCAGGTGCGTACCGCAATAGACCAATGTGCTGCAACAGGTTACGAGGCATTGATCCTGAGTTTTGGCAGTCATCTGCAGGTAGAGGATACAAGTGCAGGTAACATAAAGAGATGGAAAGCCATGGCCGATTATGCCCACAGCAAACACATCAGCATTGGCTGTTATTCATTATTCAGTTCACGCTCTATAAATGCTGAAACAGATGTTATCGACCCAAAAACAAATAAGCCTGGTGGCGCTTTTTTTGGTAACGCCCCATGTTTTGGAAGTAAATGGGGATTGTGGTATAGAGATAATATTGAGAATTTCTTTACCGCAACCGGTTTTGATATTTTTGAGAACGACGGCCCCTATCCCGGCGATGTCTGCGCTTCAACCACACATCCGGGGCATAAAGGCTTGGAAGACTCTCAATGGGAACAAATGGAAATACAAAAGGGACTTTATCATTGGTTGAATGAACGCGGGGTATATATTAACGCACCAGACTGGTATTTTTTAGATGGCAGCAACAAAATAGCATTAGGTTATAGAGAAGTAAACTTTTCGCTGCCAAGGGCACAGCAGAAGATCCTTAACCGCCAGAATATCTTTGATGCTACCTGGAATAAAACGCCATCAATGGGCTGGGGTTTTGTACCGCTTACCCAATATCAGGGAGGCGGGGCCGCTGCTACCCTCGAGCCATTATCAGAACATCTTAAAGATTATGAGCAACTAATGATGCAATATTATGGGGCCGGAGTACAGGCTTGTTACCGGGGGCCAAGATTGTATGATACCAAACAAACAGAGCAAACGGTAATAAAGGTCATCAACTGGTATAAGAAATACCGGGAGATCTTAAATTCCGATATAATCCATCTACGCCGGGCTGATGGCAGGGATTGGGACGGGATATTGCACGTAAACCCGGCTTTAAAAACCAAAGGTTTAATGATGTTATACAACCCAACCAATGCACCAATTACCCGGACAATTAAAGTTCCGCTCTATTATACAGGGCTAACTACCCTTGCGAAGGTCAGAGAAAAAGAAGGGCTTGTTAAAACCTATAAACTGAACCGGGATTATACTATTGATATGACAGTTACTATTGCACCTGAAGATTATACCTGGTTTGTTATAGAGTAATATCTAAATAATCCTATTTTTATAAATCAATTAAAACCAAAATGAAACTCTTCTTTCCCGCAGCCATAGTTGCAATACTTACCATTACATCTGCAACCGCCCAGCAAAATCAGCCTAAAAAAACAGATACCATCTTTTTTGAGGACTTTAACCAAAAAGTGCTCGATCGCAGCAAGTGGAATGTAGAGGTAACGGGTAATACGGTTAATGACGAGCAACAGGCCTATGTCGATTCGGCTTCAACTATTTACCTGTTGAAAAATGCATCAGGAGAAGGCGCCAATAATGGAGCATTGGTTTTAAAAGCGCTTTATCACCCCGGTTACACCAGTAAGGAAAATAAAAAATACGATTTCCTTTCGGGAAGGATAAACACACGGCATAAAATGGAGTTTACCTATGGCACTGCATCAGCAAGGATGAAAATGGCCAGCGGCGCTGGTTTATGGCCTGCCTTCTGGGCGTTGGGAAATGGCAAATGGCCTGATTGCGGCGAAATTGATATGATGGAAACCGTTGGCGACAGCAGCTGGACAAGTAATGCATTGCATGGCCCGGGCTATTTTGGTAATACACCATTAGCTTACAGGGCGTTTCTTCCAAAAGGGACTGATGTTACCCAGTGGCATGTTTATTCTGTTGAATGGACACATGACAGCCTGATTTTTAAAGTTGATGACAGAGTAACTTATACTGTAACCCGGGCTATGGTCGAAAAATATGGTCGCTGGGCTTTTGATAATCCTAAATTTATCATCCTCAATTTTGCTTTGGGAGGGGGCTATCCGGCTGGGGTTAATAAGGTGAAAGCGCCTTATTTTGGTATATCTGACTCTACTGTCAATAAGATAAAGGCAGGGCAAGCGAAAGTGTTTGTCGACTGGGTTTTAGTAACCAAAGCTTCAAACTAATACAAATAAAAAAGGGCCGCTGATTTTCAGCCGGCCCTTTTTTATTTGTAAATATTAGTAATTACGATAATGATGATCACCGTCACGGTCGTGGTCATGATCATGTGAATGACCGTGACGTTGCCTGTATTCAACCGAGCAACTTGATAGGGTAGCAGATGCCAGTATAAGCAACGCAATAACCCTTAAAACATACTTTTTCATAATAAATAAATTGATTTATAGATAGATATATTATGGACAATTGAATGAGTAAAAAGTTTTAACTTTTGAGTTATTTAATTGATTTAAAGAAATTTAAGAATGTATTGAGGAATATTCAGGCTGTTGCTGTTTCCTTTTTGCTCATCAACTTGCCTGTACCAACATATAAGGCCCCAAAGCCTGCAAATACCAGCAATACTAAAAGGCAGTTAATAGTTACTTTAACATAACCAAAGTCGGCTACGTTCATAAAAGGATAGGGATATTCGCCTGTTACAGCACCGCGGATAAGTATATATATAAAGTAAGCAAAAGGATACCATAGCCAGGGTAATATATTTACCCACTTTAAACCTGCTTTGGGTACAAAAGCCAGCCAGTAAATGATAAACAATAACGGATTAATGGTGTGCAACAACTCGTCGGCTAATTTAAACCACCCTTCCGGATGCCATAACTGTCTTAACAGTAATGAATAAATAACACCTACAACAGTAATGTAAACCGCTATACTGGTTAAAACAGTGCCCCTGGAAAAAAAGCTACCCCAGGCCAATTTAGGCTTTATCAATAGTACAGTTAAACAAATAACAACCAGCAAATTGCTTAAAATGGTAAAGAAACTAATGATCTGTACTATAGTTCCAATAGTTGTATAACCTGCTGAAAGGTAAGCAGGGATGGAAATACTAAACTGCAGCACAAGGGCAAACCAGATGATTATAACAGTTAAGGCAGTATATGCCCATTTTATTTTATTAGATAGCTGTGGGTCTGTTGTGTTGCTCATTAATAATGTTTAGTATTTTAAAGTTACTTAAAAACATTCCATTTAACTATTTCAAAAACATATTTGCTGAGGATAGGGTAATTATGAAAGTATTTTATCCGGAAATACTTCTTAAATAGCCTGCCGAAAAGTCACAAAAACCTAATCCGGGCACCTGCAAAAACTAAGATTAACTGCTTGAGAATGAGGAAACGGGCAGTTTTGATCCCCTAATTATTTATTTTATTAATTATTAATAAAAAAATGAATTTTGTAGCAACTTCTTTTTAGTTCGTGCCGTAAAAGGTTAATATGAGGGGCTATGTAAACATTCCTGGATCTATTTACTGCAAGCTGTGCAAAGAGTGCGGATCGCGTGCTGTAATTGCCCGTGTGGAAGATATAGGCTATGTGGTTAAATGTTCTAAAGACGATAACCATTACCAAACTATGCCTGGCTTAATTGATATTGACGACTGGAACCGCCATAATACCATAACACCTACCTCTATTGATTTTAACCGTAGCCCGATGCTGGCCTGGTAACTGCCTGTTTCTTATTCGTAAACCTGGCGGTTTTGCTAAATTATATTCCCTACCCCTGTTTAATTGATATTTATTCTTTATGTTTATTATCAAAATAAAACCTAAAAATGCACAATCCATTAAAAAATATTTTCCATAAAATAATTCTGGTTAACTTTTGTATACTACTTAGTGTATTTGCTTTCCCACAATTAAGCAAGGCACAAGGTGTAGGAAATGTCAATCAGCCATTGTTTAATCATGCGGCTTTGTGTGCACATAACCTGAAAAAAACAGCCGACTTTTATCGCAATGTTATTCAGCTTAAAGAAATACCCCATCCATTTAATGATACTGTGCATGTTTGGCTTAAAATAGGTGAGGGGCTTGCATTGCACATTATAAAAGGAGATTGCGCAACAGGAGTGCATGATATTGGGATCCATTTGTGTTTTAGTGTTCCCAATTTGGATGCTTTTATACATCATTTGGATGACTTGAAAGTGCCGTATGGCAATTGGACGGGTCAACCGAAAAAAATTCAGCTGCGTGCCGACGGTGTGAGACAAATTTATTTACAGGACCCGGATGGGTTTTGGGTAGAAATAAACGACGCCAAATAATTTAAGGCGTTTGATGTAAATATAGATGAGGGTGATTAAAAAAATAAATCGGTTTGTAGGTCTTGATAATCCTGAGTTATCATTAGAGAATAAGCTTTTTAACATAGTATGCTTATTTATAGGGTTTAGTATGATATTAGGCCTAATAAATAATTTGCTGTTAAAATTTCCAATATACCTCGTACTTGTTCAAGTATTTATTTGCGGGTTGTGTGTTTTTATGTTTTACAAAAGCAGGTATAAAGGTTATAGCGAGAGCATAGCCCTGGCTTTTGTCACTACAGGCATCTTGCTGTTTATCCCCGGTTGGTTTTTAAATGGGGGGATAGAAGGATCGAGCACACAGATCGGCGTCTTTTTGATCGTATTGATCATGATGTTGCTGAGGCGCAAATACCATCTTTATTATATCGGTTTATTAATTGCAGTATTTTATTGCTGTTATACATTAGAAAAAAGTTTTCCGCAATGGGTAACACCGGCGCAAAGTGTGACTCAAAAAGAAACGGACCTTATCTCATCTGCTCTTATCAATATTTTAATTGCGGGCCTATTGGTTAGTTTTCTGAAAAGGAGCCACGAAAAAGACAAAAAAGAGCTGATCGAAAAAAGCGAAGAGCTTCAAATCTCACAGGTCGCTCTGTCAACAGCGAAAGATCGCGCCGAAGACGCAACCCTGGCCAAATCGAACTTTTTGGCAAATATGAGCCATGAAATACGGACGCCATTAAATGGTATTATTGGCACCGCCCAGTTATTGTCGCTATCAGAATTATCTCCCGAACAGCAGGAATTGCTCCAAACCCTGCAATCGAGCAGTAACCTGCTGATAAATATTATTAGTGATATCCTCGATCTTTCTAAAATTGAAGCTGATAAGCTCACACTGCATCCAAAGCCTGTTAATATTCGCAATTGTATAAAAACAGTGCTCGATATAAGCTATCCCGGCGTAGCCGTACCGGGTAAAAACATTACTTTAAAGTATAATATTGATAATAAGCTTGCTGCATACCTTAAAATGGACGAAAGCAGGGTGCAACAGATATTAGTGAATTTAATTGGGAATGCCATTAAGTTTACTGATGATGGATCTGTAACACTCGATGTTTCGGTTTCAAAAGTTGCAGGAGATGTGCAGGAGGTTGTTTTTAGTGTTAAAGATACCGGCATTGGTATCAGTGAGGAAGCTTTATCGCAATTATTTAAGCCTTTTACACAGGTAAATACCACAGCCTTACGCAAGTATGGTGGTACAGGGTTGGGCCTGTCTATCTGCAAAAAACTGGTTGAAATGATGGATGGTAAAATATGGGCTGCAAGCAAGGAAAACGAAGGATCGGTATTTAGCTTTAGTTTACCCTTAAAAATTGTTTCTGAAAATACCCCAATAGCCGAACAGCAAACTTACCGGCGCAGATCGCTTCAAAAAAGGTCCCTTAATATTTTGCTTGCCGAAGACAACAAAATGAACCAGCTTATTGCTGCCAAAACATTTAAAAAAATCGGGCACGAAATTGATATCGCCGATAACGGCTTGATTGCGGTTGAGATGGTAAGTAGAAAAAACTACGACCTTATTTTTATGGATATCCAGATGCCTGTAATGGATGGCTTGCAGGCTACGGAACATATTATTGATATATACGGGGAAGACAGCCCGCCGATTATTGCCATGACCGCTAATGTACTTAGCGAAGATGAGGATAAATGTAAATCTGCCGGAATGAAAGATTTTATAAGCAAGCCATTTACCATTGACCGCTTGGAAGATATTATATACAAATGGGCTTACGAAAATGAAAGAACTGTTTTAAAGTAGAATTAGGGGCTCTGCTCATAATATTAAACAAACCATCCGCAATATTTTTCTTTATCTTGATTCTTTACTCTTGGCTCTTGATTCTAATGAATAGTTGATTAGTACCACAAAATTTTCAAAAAGTACCATTATTAATGGTAATAGAGTGCGTAGTTTTGTTTCATGTTACAAAGCACTCCGATTTATGATATATGCACCTTGTCTGATTTTAGGCAGGACGATATCCTGATCAGCCGTTTTGCACCATATCTTGAACACCATAAAAATCTGCATGCCGCCCACAGGCATACTTTTTATCATGTGGTGTTTTTTACTGATGGCGCGGGCAGCCATACCATAGATTTTGAAAACTTTGATGTAAAACCTAACCAGGTTTATTTTATGATTCCGGGTCAGGTTCATTCCTGGAGTTTTGAAGGGTTTACAGACGGATATATCATTAATTTTTCCTCATCCTTTTTCCAGTCGTTTTTATTAAACCCGGGTTATTGCGATGGTTTCTCTTTTTTTAGTGGTGATGTTAATGATGCAGTGATTAACCTGCCCGATGGGTTACATCAAAAAGTAAAAAGCCTGTTCGAAGAAATAATTAAGGAGTGGGAGATACAAGCTCAAAGCGCAGATCTGTTGCGGACATTAATGCTTCAGCTTTTTATTTTAGTAAATCGCTTTAGTGCCGGGGGGAATAATAAGGGGCCAGCTTCCTACAATCAAATTTTACTCAAAAACTTTCAAAAATTAATTGAGGCAAACTATAAAAACATCAAGTTGCCAAAGGATTATGCAGCATTATTATATATCACCCCAAACCATTTGAATGCTGTTTGTAAAGATCTGCTGGGCATGCAGGCCGGAGAAGTTATAAGAAACAGAACCATACTTGAGGCTAAGCGCTTACTGACTAATCCGCAATTAAATATTACCGAAATTGCCTTTGAACTCAATTTCACCGATAACTCTTATTTCACCAAATTTTTTAAGAAGACGGAAGGCATAACGCCCGAAGAATTCAGGAAAAATATATTAAACCAAAATCACCATGAATGATCAGCAAAAAGGCTTGCCTATGTGGCCAGCCATTGTACATGCTAAATGCCCGCGTTGCCGCAGGGGAGATATGTTTGCAACATCAATGTATAGTTTTAAATCGCAGGTAATGAATAAAACATGCGAGCATTGCGGATTGGTTTACGAGCGCGAACCAGGATATTTTTATGTAGCTATGCTTTTAAGCTATGCTATGTTTGTTGCCGAGATGGTAACAATAGCTATTGCCATACACGTTTTAACCGGAAGTAATAATCCCTGGGTTTACGTAACTATTATATTATCAGTTGGTGTTATTCTTTCTCCGTTTAATTTCAGGTATTCAAGGGTTATACTGCTGCATTGGTTTACACCGGGCTTACATTATCACCCAGAAATGAGCGGCGATAAGCAGAATTAATTGTTAAGAAGGGGGTAGTTTAAACATCTTATTGTAACTAAATTACTTCATTACTTTAATTTCATTACAATTTCACATTAGTAGGTTAATTTGCACTCGTAAACTATTGATGACGATGATGAACAGAGCGCCCCTGATAAACCCGATCCCCTTTAACAATATTCTTTATATAGGCGATGAAGCTAAGGCTTGCTTAAATATTATTGAAAAGTTTAACAATCGTCTGCTTGAAATTGAGCAAACTTATTTTACATGGTTCAGCAACAGAAATGCAAAAAACCGACTTGCTACACACGATAAGCTTCAGCACCACATCCATTATCATTTTGAGGGCGGTATAGCTATTTTTAGGTTTAAAAATGAAGATAACCTGCCTGCTGTTATCAGGAATGAATGTGTTGTAGCTTGTAAAAATGTAGCCGCAGGACAATTTTACGCTACTTCCTGAATCCCCTTATAATATTCTCGTTTTGTTATCTTGAGTGCTGCTAAAGGATTTTATAAGCGCGTAGGATAATTGTTCACATGCTTTGGTGTCTCCCAGTCACATCCTTGCCTTCCCGTTATTTACTCATGTTTTGCAGGGGGCTAAAAAATAATTTCAAAAAATCAACATAATATTTGCAACGTACGTTTTTAATGCATACCTTTGAATCATGACATTGTTTAAAAAGGATATGGCCACAGAAACAGTACCCACCAAAACCGAAATGGATGTGTTACAGGTACTGTGGCAATACGGGCCTTCAACTGTGCGTTTTGTACACGATAAGCTGAATGAGCAAAAGGAAATCGTACAATATACCTCAACTTTAAAGCTGATGCAGGTGATGAAAGAGAAGGGTATGCTTGAACGCGACGAAACCAATATGAAGCATATTTATAGTGCCGCTGTTGCGGAAAATAAAGTAAAGGGTAACCTTTTAGGCCGGTTTGTTGACTCGATGTATAATGGGTCGCCAAGTAATTTAATGATGGCTTTGTTAGATAATGACAAAACATCGGGCGAAGAATTGCAGAAAATAAAAGAGATGTTAAGCAAAATAGACAATAGCAAATAAGTTATGATGCACCTACTTTTAATAAGCGCTACACTAAATAAAATAATTACAGCTTTTAGCTGGATGCTGATCCATTCGTTATGGCAGGGGTTATTTTTGGCTATTGCTACCGGGATAGTTTTAGTGCTTGCTAAAAGATCAAGTTCAGCTTACAGGTACAACCTATCGCTTATTTTATTTCTCTTATTTATTACAACTTGCACTTTAACCTTTGTGTATGAGTGGCAAAGCACAGCAGCCGCAACAGTTTTAACACCGGTTGCGGGTAATATTGATGTTAATGTATCGACACTGCTTTTTGGAAATGTACACACAATTAAACAGCTCATCAAAACCTTTACCGACTACTTTTCGGCAAATGCACCGTTTATCATATTGTTATGGTTTATGGTATTCCTGTTTAAAAGTATAAAAATGATTTCCTGTCTTACTTATAATCAGCGCATCCGTAATTACCAGGTTTATCAGCCATCCGGTTTGTGGGTTGATAAGATTAACCAATTTTCTGAAAAGCTGAAGATCAGCAAAACGGTGAAATTGCTTCAGTCTGGTTATGTAAAAGTACCCGTAGTTGTGGGGCATTTAAAGCCTGTAATATTAATGCCTGTTGGTTTATTGGCTGGTTTACCTGTTGAGCAGGTTGAAGCTATTCTACTGCATGAACTAGCTCACATCAAACGCAACGATTACTTTGTTAACTTTTTGCAGAATATTGCCGAGGCTGTATTTTTCTTTAACCCGGGTTTATTGTGGATATCATCGCTGTTGAAGGAAGAACGTGAAAACTGCTGCGATGACATTGCTTTGCAGCAAACCAACGATAAAATAGGTTTTGTGCAGGCGCTTATCAGCTTTAAAGAACACCAGCTATATGGTGCTGCATATGCTACTGCATTTCCGGGTAAAAAGAATTACCTGATGCGTAGGGTTGTAAGAATATTGAACAATAACAACAAAACATTTGGCTTTGGCGAGAAGGTGTTTTTTTCGGTAAATATACTTTTACTTTCGGTACTAATAACCGCAGCTACTATTGTGCAGGTTAAGGATAATAATAAAACCAAAGCGAAACAGGTCAATTTAGAATTTGCGCGTATTATTAAGCAAAAGACCGATATGGAAGTTGAACTAAAGAAGAAGACGATAATAAACACAATACATTCGCATAGTAGGGTTAGTGGAAAAATGAAGTATGGCATAGATGTCATAAATAAAATAAACCCGTCCGAAGTACCGGTTGTACCAATAAATGTTATTACGGGAGCCATACCTGCAAATAAAAAACATACGCTTACCGATCAGGAACAGTCTGTAATAGATCAGTTGCAGGCCCGGAAAGATCAGGAACAGGCATTGAGAGATCAAAAACAGGCTATGCGGGATCAGCAGCAGGCTTTATTAGATCAGGAACAAGCGAAACGCGATCAACTACAGGCAACAAAGGACCAGGCACAGGCAAAAATTGATCAGTTGATGGCCGAAAAAGAACGCGCTGATGCCGATATGGCAAGAGTAAAAGAGCATAACAATAACATAAATTAAAGATTTAGCAGGTATTTACCTTTATATACTTTAACAACACATTATAAATAACGATTAACAATTATAGTCTTTTAATTCTTATATGCAGGCTTTGCATAATACAGACCGCGCACCTGTAAAATTGTAAATGCTGGCTTAAACAACCAATAAACAAGCAATTATTTAAAAACCCGCAAAATGCCGGGTGGCTATTGTATTGCAATTTTTTAACCTTAAAAATCAAATTAAAATGAAAACCAATTTTTTTAAATACAGTGTATTGTTATTAGCCTTAGTATCTGCAACTGTGGCCAATGCCCAAAAAAAACCTGTAGCACACACAATTCATAGCAGCACCGGATATACAACCGAAGATGGCAAAGAACACGTGACCGACTACCATAATGGCAAAGAATATCGCCTTACGTTTATAGGCGGAAAGCTGACTGCTATGTTTATTGATGATGAAAAAATACCTGAAAGTAAATTTTCTGATTACTCTGCTGAGATTGCCCGCATAAAGGAACAAATGAGGAAGGATAAAATACAGGCAAAAAAAGATCAGGCGCAAGCCTTATTGGATGAAGCCCAGGCAAAGCGTGACCAGATTCAGGCTGAGAAAGATCAGATCCAAGCAAAACGCGATCAGGAACAAGCCATGAGAGACCAGGAGCAGGCGAAAAAAGACCAATTACAAGCCGACAAAGAACGCGAAAATGCAAAACTTGACCAGGAGCAGGCCAGAAAGGACCAGGAACAAGCCATTAAAGACCAGGCCCAGGCAAAGTTAGACCAGGAACAGGTGCTGAAAGATCAGGCTCAGGCCAAAATAGATCAGCGGGAAGCAGAAGAAGATCAGCGACAAATGAAATTGATGATTAGTGACCTGATAAAAGATGGTATTATACCAAACGAGAAAAGTTTATCATCTGTAACATTATCTCAAACCGAAATGACGGTAAATGATAAAAAAATGCCTGACGATATTTTTAAACGCTATAAAGCTAAGTATACAAGGTTTGCGCGGGGCACATTCTCCTATGGTAATGAAGGTAACTTTAGAGGGATCCACATGAGCAGGGAAAAGAAATAGAACCGGTAATATTATTTAATACAGGCAATAAAGTAAGGCAGAAGAGGCTAAAAAGGCCTTTCCTGCCTTATTTTTTTAATCTTTTTAATCCTTTTTGAATTTTTTTTATCAAAGATGTAACCTTATGAAATTATGAGACGTAGAAGACCACATAATTTGATAAATTATATTACTGATAAATTAATTGATTAAGAACAACTTAACCGTACCCAATCATGGAACACAAATTAAACACCTTTAAAACTGATTTACACAACGTATTTGTTGAAGGAAATGCAAACAGCATTCAAATGGCAAGAGTATTTATTGTAATGGCTATCCCTGTATTAACTATCTGCATGATAGCTGTACGTCATATAGTATACTAATATTCGCATAAAAACTAAACCGGGCTTTAACTGGTTTTGTACTTGCCCGGTACAAATATTAATACAGCATATTTAAACAATATTGATAAGGTTTAGCCTTTAATATAAAGTCAGTTAAATCCTTAAAACATAGTTTATTTATAAAGCAAAACAGTCGTTACATACATAACAACTGCTTGCCCCTAACTAAACTAACTAACCAAATTGTTTATTAATTACTTTGCCACTTTTTATTTTGAGATAAGTTATAACTCTTAAAAATAACGTAAGGATTATAAACTATACCCGGCCTGTTCATCCTGAGAAATGAAAGATAATACATAGGGGACGTGCTAAAAACAGGTAAAATAAACTTGCTGCTAAACCCTGTATTTTTTTTTGAAGCTGAATTAGCGGACAAATTCATACTTGTTTTTTTACTGCCGTTGAAACTGGCTTTTGTATTGCTTTTTATAACAGGTGCTTTATGCCTGTGTGTTGTTGTCGGTGATGGGAACATTTTAGCGCATTGCAGGAATATTAACGATGAGACAACAAAAAATAGAAAATAAAGTAATAATTGTTTCATATAGATAGTATTTAGCAGTTGCTTGTAAATAAAGAACTTACATACAATATTTACATTTCAAAATTAGTGGAAAAGCCCCAAAGTAAATCGTGGGTTTTACGGAATTTACTTACGTAGTTTTACGCAATTCACGGTTTACGATAGCAATAACAAACGAAATTATTTTTGGTTTTATATTTTTTCAATCTGTATCCCTTTATCTGCAGATTTAATAATTAAGCATAGCGACCCCCTTTGGTTTTTTAACTTTTGAAGCGGCAATACGTAAAGAATCTGCCTTCAATGAATCAATTGGTGTTAGTACCTGACTATAGGCAAAGCTATTAAAGCCTGCAAATAAGACAAAT